>JBAUTP010000323.1:0-9932 GCA_049582265.1 Thermoplasmata archaeon | reverse complement strand
AACGAGGACGGATGGTCTACGGTCGGAGCCGCGCGATCGTATCCTCGACGTGGGCGCGCTTCTCACGTTCATCGAGGTCGCGCATGTGAACCGACACCGTCACGAGCCCACTCACTTCCACGCCGAGGCGGGAACCGGCGAGCTGGACGGAGAGGTTCCGTAGTTGCACATCGAGCTGGCCATGTTTGTCGATCATGGCGCCCATCAAGTCTTGGATCATGCTCTTCTTCGCGTCCATTCCTTCCGCGGCCATTTCTGCTCCCCGGCTCCGATTCGCATCATCGCATATACGCCTTCCCCCGCCGGGAGCCGCGTCAGTAACGGACCGAGCATCGAACCCGTCGCGATCCGGCTCCGAGCGAAGGGTTTAACCCCGCCTCGTTCTCGTTAGGACCGTGGGCCGGTAGATCAGCGGAAGATCGCTACCTTGGCAAGGTAGAGGCCGCGAGTTCAAAGGGTTCCCCGGCTCCGGGGAGCCGGGGATTCTCGCCCGGTCCACTCGAAGATCGGCTTCGGTCCTTACGGGAGTAACTTCGTACTTTGTCGAACCCTAGCACCGACATGCGAACGTAACGTTTTATAGACCGCGTTGGCTCCGCGGAATTCGTGGATGTCGAGCTGAAGGAGAAGATCGCGGGCGAGGTCGTTCTCTCGCCCCACCCGGGTCGGACGCTACGAAAGTGGCGTGAAGATTTCGGGATCTCGCAGCGTGACCTCGCCCGAACCTTGGAAACCGTTCCTTCGGTCGTCTCGGACTACGAATCCGAACGACGGGCGAGCCCAGGGGCGACCTTCATCCGACGTTACGTGGAAGCGTTGGTCGACTTCGATAGCCACAACGGTTCCAAGGTGAGCCAACGCCTCGGACTTCGAACGCACTCGGACGGGATTCTTGGGATACGGGAGTTTGCGATCGCGGTGCCCCTCAAAACGCTGGCCGACCGGCTTCTCGCCAAGACCGTGAGCCGGGTCGACCTCCACCGTGACGTTCACGGGTACACGGCCCTGGATGCCCCCCGCGCGATCCTCTCCATCGACGCCTCGCGCTTCGTTGAAGTCTACGGATGGACCACGCAGCGCGCGCTCATTTTCTCGAACGTCAAGTACGGTCGCTCGCCGATGGTCGCCATTCGAGCGCACCCGCTCAAACCCGCCGCCGTCTTCTTCTCCAACCCCGGTCGGGTCGACCCGCTCGCGGTCCGGTTGAGCGAGGTCGAAAACATCCCTCTCCTTACGACCAGCCTGGCCGTCGCCCAGGTGATGGAACGACTGGAGGAGCTCTAGGAGGAAGAACCGTGGAGGCTGGAATTGTCAGTTATGGAGTGTACGTCCCGCGGTACCGGATCACACCGCTGGAGATCGGAAAGGTGTGGGGAGCCGACGGGACAGCGATGGGCGCTGGGCTCAACATCGAACGAAAGAGCGTACCTGCGCCCGACGAGGACACGATCACGATCAGCACGGAAGCGCTCCGCACGGCGCTCATCCGGGGGGCCATTGACCCTCAAGAGATCGGGGCGATCTACGTAGGAAGTGAATCCCACCCGTACGCCGTGAAACCCAGCGCGACCGTAGTAGCGTCCGCCGTCGGAGCGACGCCGAGCCTTACCGCCGCCGATTTCGAATTCGCCTGCAAGGCGGGGACCGCCGCCATTCAAACCTGCCTCGGTCTGGTCGGAGCCGGCATGGTCCGCTACGGCGTTGCCATTGGTTCCGATACCTCCCAGGGCGCCCCTGGTGACCCGCTGGAGTATTCCGCCAGCGCCGGGGGAGCAGCGTTCGTCATCGGTCGGGAACGCGTGATCGCCCGGGTGCGTCGCACGCAGTCGTACACGACGGACACCCCGGACTTCTGGCGACGCGAAGGCCAGCGGTATCCGAGTCATAGTGGGCGTTTCACCGGCGAGCCGGCGTACTTTCGGCATGTGACCGAGTGCGCTCGCGCCCTCATGGAGGCCGAAGGGACGAAACCGGCGGATTACCACCACGTCGTCTTCCATCAACCCAACGGGAAATTCCCCCAGCGCGTCGGAAAGCAGCTCGGGTTCACCGACACCCAGATGCGGTACGGGCTGGTCACCCCGCGGATCGGCAACACCTACTCGGGAGCAGCGCTCATTGGTCTCGCGAATGTTCTTGACGTGTCCCCCCCCGGGACTCGGATCCTGATGATTGGCTACGGAAGCGGAGCCGGGTCCGACGCGTTCGATTTCGAGACGACGCAGGACATCGCGACCTTCGACCGTTCGTTCGGACACTTGACCGAGGAGTATCTCACGATGGGAGTGGAGATCCCGTACGCGGTCTACGCCAAATTCCGAGGGAAGATCCACATGGGAGGTGCGTGAGCATGCGCGAGGTTGCCGTTCTCGGCGTGGGCATGACCCGGTTCGGAGAGCTCTGGGACCGTTCGTTCCGCGAGATCGGCATCGAGGCCGGTTTTCAAGCCCTCGTCGATGCGAAGCTCTCGTCTCACGAGCTCGAAGCGTTTTATCTCGGGAACATGGCGAGCGGGTCGCTTCTCGAACAGGAGCATATCGCGCCGTTGATCCTCGACTACGCCGGATTGAGTCCGTATCACTTTCCAGCGATCCGGATCGAAGCGGGTGGGGCGTCGGGCGCGCTGGCCCTCCATCAAGGCTACCTCGATGTCGCGAGCGGGGCTCATGACGTGGTCGTTGTGGGGGGCGCCGAGAAACTGACGGACGTTTCCGACTCCGATGCGATGCGCATCACGAACGCCACGGCCGACCACGAGTGGGAGATCGTGTTCGGCGGTACCTTACCCGGTCTCTGGGCGCTCATGGCGCGTCGGCACATGCACGAGTTCGGAACGACCCGTGACCAGCTGGCGTCCGTCGCGGTCCAAGCGCATGAGAATGGGAGTCGTAATCCCAACGCCCACTTCCGAAACCGGCTCACCTTGGACGCCGTTCGGGACGCCACCCCCGTCGCAGAGCCGCTGGGCGTCTTTGACTGCGCTCCGGTCTCGGACGGCGCGGCTGCGGTAGTACTAGGTCCGTTGGAGATCGCCCGCCAGCATACGGACACTCCCGTGCGGATCCTCGCGAGCCAGGTCGCCACGGACACGATGGCCCTTCAGCACCGGCGCAACCTCACGACGCTCGATTCAACGCGACTTGCCGCCGAGCGCGCGTTCGCCCAGGCGAAACGCGCTCCAACGGACGTCGATGTGGCCGAGGTGGATGATTGCTACACGATCAGCGCGGTCCTTTCGATGGAGGACCTGGGCTTCGTGGAGAAGGGTCAGGGCGGGCCGAAGTTCGCGGACGGTGCGTGGAAGCTCGGGAGCCACCCCACCGTGAACTCATCGGGAGGTCTCAAGGCCCAAGGGCGCCCGTTCGGCGCGGTCGGGGTCGCACAGGTCGTCGAAATCGTTCGTCAACTTCGCGGGGAGGCGAAGGAGCGACAGGTTTCGGGGGCCAAGCTCGGGCTCGCGCAGAACCTGGGGGGGACCGGAGCGACGAGCGCGGTCCATCTCCTGGAGCGCGTGAACTAAGGGGGAGAACGGAACATGTCCATGTCTGTTGCCCGCTTCTGGCGTGAGACCCCGCGACGCTACAACCTCGGCGGCTCCCGCTGCCCGGACTGCGGGACCGTGTACTTTCCTCCCCGGGTCGTGTGTCCCACGTGCGCGCAGCATCGACAGACCTTGGGGCGGCTCCAGCCGTTCCAGCTTTCCGGCGAGGGGGAAGTCTGGAGCTATTCCATCATTCACGAGCCCGCCGAGGGGTTCGAGATGCAAGTCCCCTACGTTCTCGCGCTCGTCAAAACGCGGGAGGGCCCCGTGCTGACCGGTCAGGTCGTGGACGTCGATCCCCCCGACGTTCGCATCGGACTCAAGGTCCACGCCACCTTCCGAAAGCTCCGTGAGGAAGGTCGGGCTGGCGTCATTCATTACGGCTACAAGTTCGCACCCACCGAGGAGCCCGCGAGCAGACCCCGTCTGGGGTCGACGCGTTCCAGTGCCCGTGAATCGGGTGGAGTGGAGCAGGAAAGCGCAAGGGCGTGAGAGACCCCTGGTTGGACCGTCGGCCGTCAGAATCCCGGCCGTCGTCCCCACCCGACGAAGCGTACGCGGACGGCTTCGCGGAAGGCTATAGCGAAGGTCTACGCGAGGCGTTCAAGGAGATCCTTCAGCATGCGAGCCGCGGGCACACGGCTCAGGAACTTAGGCTGTTGGTCGAGAGCCGATTGTCCCGGATCCCCGAGGATGTCGAGGTCAAGCGGAAAGGGCTCTTGGCGCCTCCCCGGCGACCGTCGTGGGGACCCCTTCTCCGTCCGCCGGGAGCGAACGCTGCGGGTACGCTCCCAGCGCTGGGTCCCGTGATGATGCCCGGAAAGTCTTCGCTCTTCCTAGAGGCACGTCCTAAACGGGCGTTGAGCTGCGTTGCGGCATCGCACGCGAGGTTCCCCGTGATCGTGGCCCTCTGTCAGTTCCCGCCCGAGCTCGTCGGCGTACCCGAATCCAAGCTCGAGGTCATCCGGTTCGCGTCGGCCCAGGAGGACCCAACCCTGGGCACCGGCGCCTTGAACCCGTCGCAGGCGCTGGGGCGCGTTCGCTCTGCCGTGGAAAGGGGGGGAGGGGTCCTCGTCTACCTCGACGCGCTCGAGTTCCTCGTGACCGAGTACACCGCGAACGGAGCTCTCCAGTTCGTGAACTGGCTCACGGCGCAGGTGGCGAACAGCCCCAACGGTCTCGTGGTCTCGACGGACCCCGCCGCTCTCGACGGCCGGGACCTGAGCCGTCTTCAGCGGTCCTTTAATATCCTCGGGTGAGGAATCCCTTTCAACCCGGTCCCACATGGACGTCGCCTTCTTTTCCGAAAGCTACGTTCCCACTCTCGACGGCGTCGCCCACGTCGTGCATGGGCTTGCGCGGCAGATGACCCGATGGGGCCATCGGGTACGGGTCTATACCCCGAACCCGGTCCACGGAGCCCCCACGGAACGCGTGGAGATCGAGGGTGTGCCCGTCATTCGGGTTCGTGCCATCCCAGTACCCTTGTACCACCAGTACAGTTGGGGACTCTTCCCGTTCAAGCAGCTTCGCGGCGAGAACTTCGCTCGCGACGTGGACGTCATCCATCTGCATACGCCCGGGATGATGGGCACGACCGCCTTCCTCGCGGCCCGTCACTTCGGAAAGCCCCTCCTGGGCACGTTCCACACGAACGTCTGGGCCATGCGTGAGAGCTTTCCGTCGACCGCGATACTCAATCTCTTCTTCCGCGTGGCGAGGTGGTACACCCTCGGAACCTACCTCCGATGTGACCTCACGACGGCCCCGACGGAGGCGGCACGAAATGAGCTCCTCTATGCGAGCCGTAAACCGTTCCGCGTCCCGGTCGAGGTCGTTCCGAACGGGATCGAGCTCGACCGCTTCCGCCCCGGGCTCCGCGTGCCGGACTGGCGCGTGCGATGCGGTCTTCCCGACGGTCCTCTCGCGACCTATCTGGGACGACTCACTGTGGACAAGGGCGTCCATCGGTTTCTGGACGCCGTGAGCGAGGTCGCTCCGGAGCACCGATTCTCGGCCATCGTCGCGGGGGCCGGCCCGGAAGAGGCCAACGTCCGTGAACGGATCGGGAAGGATGAGCGCCTCGCGGGACGCGTCCGCTACGTGGGGCCGGTCGCCGAGGAGGAAAAAGCGGCCCTCCTGAGCCAGACGAACGTGTTCGTCGTGCCTTCCACGAGCGATACCGCGAGCATCTCGCTCCTCGAAGCCATGGCCTGTGGAGTGCCGTGTCTTGCCTCCGACCTGGGCGGACTTCGTGACGTGGTCGAGGACGGCCGTACGGGTCGCCTCGTGTCCGTGACCCAGTCGGGCGCTCTCGCCCGCGCATTAGGAGAGCTTTTGGCCGACCCCGCGGAGCGAGCTCGGCTGGCGGGAGAAGCGCTCCGCCAGGTCAGGGCCAACGCGTCGATCGACGTGACGGCCCGCCGTTTTATCTCCCTCTACGAACTATTGCTCTCTCGGAGAAGCCTCCATGCCACCGACACCGCTGAATGACCTGCACGCCATCGCGGCCCGAGGCGCCCCGGAGGGTGCCGTGCCTGACCCCGGGCTCGACCGCGCGGTGGAGCAGTATCTTGCGCGCCGGGCCGATCCGCTCGCGCGGCTCATCACGTCGGTGGACGGCCGCCCGCCGAGCTCAGTCGTGGAGGAGCTCGCCCGAGACCAGGCGAAGTTCGAGACCCTTACCGTCTCGCTCGCGGATGCCCCACCCCCGGGGCCGCGGTGGGATTACCTACTCCCGTTCCGACGGATCACGATCTCGGCCGACGGGTCAGCCGAGATCGTCCTCGCTGGCGACTCGGTCGACGGAACGTCGCAACGCGCCATCGCGCGCTTCATGTTCCGGGACCGGTTCGTTCCCCGGGTCACGTCCGCCGCCTGGGTCACGAAGGAAGGGGAGACCGGGCAACACCCAGGGCTGGGGACGCTCGCCCAATCCGCAAAGTTCGTCCGTCGAACCAGCATCGTGCCGCTCTCCATCGTGACGCTCCTCTACCTACCGGACCGCAGGGTCCGCTTCGAGGTCGACCTCGTCGATAATGCGCTCCTCCCGGACGTTCGTGCCGGGCGTCTACCGCTCGGACGCTACGTTCCCCGAACTGCTCGGATCTCCCACGGGTTCGATGCCTTCCTGGCGCGAGGGGAGCTTTCGACGCCGGCCTCGCGCCTGTTGGAGGTGCTCGTGGAAAGCCACGGCCTTTCCGCCAACGAGGTCGCCAACATCGTGGGAGGTATCCCCGAGATGGCGAACTCAGCGCTCGAACTGCTCCGAGCACGTCGACTTGCCTTGTTCGATTCTACCCAAGGCGTCTACCGGGCCCGGTTGGACGCGTTCCTGAGCGCCTCTCGGGGGAGCTCGCGCGAACCCCTCCCTCCGATGGCGAACCCGGCGCTCCGAACCAGCGTGAGCGAGCTTCTGGCGGCCGCCGATTCGCGGGCGACCTGTCCGCTGTGCGGCGACGCCCTTCCCGTCGGACCCCGGGGCATCCTCTGCGCGAAATGTGCGGCCGAGGTCGGGTCCGAGACGAGCGCCTAGGGACCGAACGAGGCGGGCCTGTCGGGAATCTCCGTCGCGGGCCGTGTCGCCTCGCGACCTTTGAACCCGAGAATGCTGGCTTAGAAGGCCAGTACTTTATCCAAGCTAAGCTACAGGCCCAGAACGAGATACGGAAGTCGCCATCATATAGGTTCGTCCCGCCGAGATTTCCCGCGACCGCCCGTCAGGCCACCCGCCCCGGCCGCGTGCGCGATCAGGTGGGCGAGACGTAGGGGTTCGGGCCAAAATCCACGAAGCGCGGATCGCTGGAGAAGGGAGATCGCATCGGCTCGGCGGCATCCTACGACGGCCGCCCAGAGGGGTTCCCCCGAGGTCCGGACGGGGAACAGGCGGTGGGCCGAAGCGAGTCGCCAACGGCGCCGAAAATCGTTGGGGAAATACTTCCGCAGCGCGGCGCGCACGCGGTCGAAATCCGGGGGCCGTCGGGTGAGCGCGATGACCGGCTTTCCCAGGCGTCGATGGAGCCGGGCCATGTCGATGAGGTTGAACCCGCCCACAGTGATCCCGTCGAGCAGGATCGCATGACCGCCCTGGGCCCCGGGAGAGGCCGTGACCATCGTCTCGATCACGTCGGTGGCATCACGTCCGTCGACGGCCACACGGCCGAGCGCGACAGACTCGACAGCCTCAGGGAGCGATACCACAACGACCGCGAGCGGTGCCCAGGTGTCGCCCCGGTCGAACGCGCCATCATCGACCGCGATGAGCCGAGGGTGGGCTTTCCCAATGACGTTCCCCAAGGCTAAAGGACCCCCGGGCGCCTTCTTGGGGCGATGGCGGACCCCCCGCTGACGTTGCGCTGTACGCGCTGCGGTGGTTGGCTTTCGGCGATGCGCGGCCCTTCGGCGACGACCCAGTACGTGAGCTGTCCTCACTGCGGTTCCCCGGTTCCGGTCGTGCCTCCACGCGACCCGGCCCCGCTCTTTGCCTGGGAAGTCTATCCCTACCTATATCCGCCACTCCCGCTCCCCCGACCTCCTCCCCGGTCGGCTCGTCCGTTCACCGTCGGAAGCCTCCTCGTCGCCGCCGCGCTCGTTTGGCTCTTGGCGGGCGTGACGCTTTACGGCGGAGCCGTCGCGTTGACGCCGCACCAGTATCGGATCGCCGGCGTCGTGGAGGGCCCCGCCGGAACCCTCGCCGGGGCATCGGTCAATCTCACGGGAGAGAACGGGTTTCACGAGCAGTACATCACGGGCACCGGAGGCGCGTTCGATTTCACCGGGGTCCCGAGTGGAGCGGTCACCCTGAGCGCGAACGCGTCCGGTTACGTTCCGACGGAAGTGGACCTGTTCGTCTCTCCCGCCTACGTCGCGGCCGGCGGAAGTCCTCAGGCCGTCGTGATCCCGGTGGAGTACGGGTCATCGAGCGCCTCCGCGAACGTCGTGTCGGACTCCGCGTTCGTGAGCCTCGAGGACCTCGTGACGTCATTATGGTCCGGGACCGTCGTCTGGCTGCTCGCAGGGGTCGTGGTCGTCCTCGGCGTGCTCGCCTTTGCTCGATCCGACCGACCGACCCGCGGCGTGGTGGCGGCGTCGGCTTCCTTGGCCTCTCCCGTCGTCCTTCTGTTCCTCAACGTGTCGCTCATCTACCCCTGGCTCACGTTCGTCGCGGCCGTCGTCGCCGCGCTAGGGGCAGGGGCGCTCGTCGTGGTCCTGGTCCCGATGGCGCTCGTCGGAAAGCCACCGGACTATCGTCCGATCGGCTAGTGCCGTCCCCGCGGGCTCGCCGGGGTATCGGTCGTCACCGATTCGATGGGGCGACGGTTACTATAGCCGCCCGTCAAGGTGTGGTAGAAACGAACGGAGTCCTCTCCCCGTTGCCAGCAGAGATAGACCACCTCTCCCGCGCGCAACGCATAGAAGTCGACGAGCCCGCTCTCGAGGTCCTTGACCTCGATCCCTTCGGTCCGAAGGGTCTCCACCCTCTCCTCGAGACGTGAGCTCAGGAGCCGCCACTCGGTCTCGAGTCGCCCCTTGAGGTCGCGGTCCGGGTTGTCGCTGGCCTCGGCTTCCGTTCCCCAGAACTTCGCGAGGCGTCGAAGCTCCTCATAGATCCGGCGCAGTCGGGTGACCCAGCCTTCCATCTGAGGCAGAAGCTCCCGTAGCTCGTCGAGGCGGGCGTTGGCCCTCTCGACGGTCCAAAGCGGCTGGGCATCGGCTCCGATGACATGGTTCCGGTGTGCCGCCCCCATGATCTACTTCGAGACTCGAAGCTCGATAGAGTATTTACCGTTCGTAGGCAAGATGGCCTTGCCCGAGAGTTAGTTCCCGCAGGGAAACCCCCTTCCGGCTGCCGTGGGGAGTCGGAGGAAGCCCGAGGAGCGTCACCGGCGACATATCCGAAGTCGCCTGGCGAACCGGTCATGGACCGAGAATCTCCCTCCGCACCGATCGCCCGCCTCATGGCCGACCTTGGTGACTGGCGAGGTGACCGTATTGTCGAGGTCCGTCGTCGGATGCGTACCGCCGATGCGGAAATGGTCGAGGAGGGGAAGCGGATCGGCACGCCGACCTGATCGCTGGATTCCACCCTGGCCATTGCGCATCCACACAAGGGGAACACGAAGGTCACCTTGACTCACGGGCTCATCTTCCCGATCTCAAGAAACTCTTCCATGCCCGTTGGCAGGGAACGGTTGGCGAGCCGTGGACATACTCGAAACAGCCGCGATCGACCTGACGAACATCATGGAGTTCATACGCGATGCCGTCCATTACCACCGTTCCAGATACCCCGGTAGGCCTCCCGCTCCACGATGGGCGAGCCCGGCTCGGTCTTCGTGCTCGCGCCGAGTGCCTCGAAAGTCGGCCGAGGCTCCCTGGCGCAAGCCCCGCT
>JBAUTP010000322.1:0-3588 GCA_049582265.1 Thermoplasmata archaeon | reverse complement strand
GTTCAGGAATGCAAGGCCTCGGACTTAGGACGCATGCCGGATCCGGAACTGGGTGCCATCTCGAAGGCGCAGGGATACGTCTTTCTTTGGGGACCCGAGGACCTCCCGAGGCGGGGGGAGCTACCGGAGGAGCAGTCCTCGGCGCTCCTTTCGTACAACCCTCGGTGGTACGAAGCCGCAGCAAAGGCCCATTTGCGCGGCTGCCGATTTGAGCTGGGCCGAGCGACGAACGCCGCCTCTCGGAAGTATGGAGTGAATGCGGGCTCTTGGCAGCAGGAGGTCATCGAGGCGAGCCTCGTTGATGTGAAAACGCTCGGCCGGGATGGGGCACGGTTGGCGGCGCACCTTAGGCGGGGAAAGCAACTTCGTGTGCGGCACGCGAACGGTACCGATCTTGAGCTTCGATTGACCGGCAGGAAACCGATAGTGGACGATGGCGTGGTCGACCGGGAGGATGTGAAGGCAGGGAACAACATGGCAACTTTCCCGGGAGGCGCTGTCTACGTCGCCCTCGACGAACGATTCGCGTCGGGTCGGATCGTCGCGAATCGGAGGAGCTTCCCACCTATGGGGCCATTGAAGTCGGCCCGGTGGACTTTTACCGATAATCGCCTGGCAACGTACGAATTCGAATCGGGCGAGGAAGGGTTTCGGGAGGCGTTCGACAGGGCCGGCCCCGGAAAGGATCGCCCGGGCTTCTTTTCGATTGGCTTGAACCCACGTATCCGTGAAGTCCCCGGCTTGGAAGACTTTGAGCGAGGCGCCGTCCTCCTCGGAGTGGGTGGCAATGTCGGCTACGGAGGAAAAACTCGGCTCCCCTTCCACTCATGGGTCTCGCTCGGCGGGGGGCACATCGAGATCGACGGGAAGACGATCGTAGCCGACGGAGAGATTCTCTGAGCTTACGCGTAACTTATGATTGACGATGAACCCTACGGACCGGAAGGAGCGGCCCGATAGAGGCGGCACGCCTTTCTCGGGGCCGGTGGTATTGGGGTAGGCCCATTGGCGCGTGCCTCGCCCATAGCAGCGAAATGGTCACACTCCTCGTCAGACAAGAGAATCTCGAACGGTACGCCGCTAAGCTCCCCATCGACAGCCCATTCGGTACCTTTGATGAAGAAGTCTGGGTCGTTACTGAGGTTCCATTAGGAGACGTTCATTGGGTACCGGTGAAAGCGACTCAGCTTGAGTCGACCCTGGGGGCAGTCAAAACTCCAGAGGGGTAACCCCCTAGACTGGGTCCATGAGCCGTTGGACCTACTTCGACCCCCGTCCGTGCCAAGGATACGGAGAAATCTCCCGCTCGTGTTTGCAGGGCACTTTGCCTGGACAGGAGTCGGCAGTGATGGTCAGCGCTCGAGCAGAGGAACGCTGAACGTAGGATGGGAAAGTGGAAGGGGAAGTGTTTGGGGGAGCCCGCCGCCGACGAGCTCCCCGCGGTGAGATGGCTGGATCAACTACGAAGCCAGGACGTCATTCCCTCCGTAAAAGTACCAGGGATTGTCGGCGCCGCCCAGCGTGACGTTGGGGTCGAACGTTGCGGGGTTGATCCACGGAGCGTAGCTGATGACCGCGTTCGACTGCCCCAACCAGGTGTAGAGTTGTAGCCCGCTGTCGAGTTGCTCGATCAAGTTGTACACCAAGGCTCGTTCCGAGTCTGCCGGGAGTTGAGCCGCCACGCCGATAGCCCAATTCATCTCGGAGTAGGCTGCCCCTTGGCAGTCTGTTGCGATGCCAGGCGTTCCGGCCCCATTACCAGTGGCGGCCGCGCGGGCCCACGTCACAAGGTTGGAGATAGGCGCCCCCAGGGGCGTTGGGCTGGCCCCATGCCAGGCGGCAAAGTCGGGAACATCCGCAAGGGGACACGAAGAGGACCAAAAGGTCGAGTTACCAGGTCCGTTCGCGCTCAGTTGTTCCCAGACGGTATCGCTGCCCGTGTAGGTTCCGTCGGCTTTGTACAGTGGCGCCATGTAGTCTGTGGGATCGGGGTAGTCAGGTAACCATCCGAGGATGAACAGCGGCATCGGGTTACCATAGGGTCCCGAGTATTCGCTGTAGATGACCTCATCGATGAACGGAAGGTCAATCACGTCCATCTTGATGGCACCCTTCGTGAGGGTATTGATCTCAGATGCCCACAGGTCGTAGATCTGGTCAATTCCGGGCGCCCCCAGTTGGCCAATGAACGGAAGCTCGCACGGCGAGCTTGGTGTGCATGTGGCCATTTCCGGATCGTAGTACGGGCTTGAGGTGTTCGTCGTCGCCTGAGCCCACCACCACGCGGCACTCCCTACCTGCGTCGGACTCATGACTGGATTCCCTCCCGGCCATGTCACGTTGGTGGGGTAATAGTTCGCCATGAACTGCGGGATGGCTCCGTACGAGTTGAAAAAGTACGAAATCCCATCCACCGTGTTGATGGTGTTCTGGATCGAGGTGTACGGGTAGGCAGTAGCGAAAAACTGCCGTGCCGCGTCGTAGCTGAAGAAATCCGACGGGATGGTGATCGGGCTCGTGTCAATCGACTTTAATGCGGCTATGTTGAAGTCCAAATCGAACGGAAAAAAGTTCGAGTTGAGTGTCGGGTATGACGTGAGCCCTATCTTGCCCTGTTGCACCAACTGCAGACCCAAGGCGGCATCTGTCGTGGGGATCGACGCGAAGTCCGCCGTTCCCGAAGCGTAGGCTTCCTCACCTGGCAATGCGGAGGTTTCCCAAGTGACCGACACTGAAGGTACGTAGGTGCCAGGGGCGGGTTCGCATCCCGTGAAGGTACACTCGGCGTTCTGCACGAAGGCCGGGTTCGCCGCCAAAAGATAGCTGTTCCCCGGACTGTACTGTTGCATGTAGTAGGGGCCGCTTCCCGCCATCGAGTACTGGACATTGCCCCAGTATGGGGCAGAGCTACCATCCTTCTCCCAGGTATCCCACGAAGTCGGAGCCATGTGGGACTGGACGTAGGCCAGGAATGCGGGGCTCGAAGACGTGTAGCCGCCAGGGAGCGTCACGGGGCCGTCACCGCTTCCGCTCACCGTGCCGTATGTCCAGCCCGGGATCCCTGCGGCTTGCGTCGGAGCACTAAACCATCCCGCCGGGACGATAGAGCCGCCGAGCCCTTGGGCAAGCAGTTCCAGGAAGAAGGGCCAGTTGGCTTGCGTTGTCCCGTTGACGATGAACGTGACGCACCCATGGTCCGCCGCGTTCGCAAGCGCCTGAGACGGACATCCAGCGGCTGTGTCGTTCACGAGGATGTGGGAAAACACGGCGTCGGGAGTGTTGTTGCCCGGGTAGTGGATCCCGCCATCCCAAGAGAGGCTACCCTCCGGTGCGATGGACTGGGACTGTATCCAGCCGTTGTTGCACCCCCAGCAGGGCAGATCAGCGAACGCCATGGTCCGCGCCATGCTGAAGACAATATCTGTAGGGTAAACGCCCCAGTGATTGCCCGTCGCGGAGTCGTAGAACTGAGACTGGCTGTTGATCACGAAGGTGTAGTTTTCACCGTTGATGAGATTGTTCCCGCTGTAGAGCGCCGCACACGACGGGCTGCCCGGAACACACGTCGCCAACTCGGGAACGTAGCTC
>JBAUTP010000321.1:0-28828 GCA_049582265.1 Thermoplasmata archaeon | reverse complement strand
CGAAAGCCCCACGCAGAGCAGCCACCACGAGGGCGAGGATCGTGACGACAACCAGCACCAACTCAAGGAACGGGTCGCTCCAGCTCGCGCTGAAACCCACGGACGTGCTCGAAAGAATGAACCCGATCAGCACGACCAGAGCGACGCTCAGAGTGAGGCTGAGGGCGACGGTTTCGACAACGCGCTGAAGTCCTAACGGACCTCGGAATCTCCATTCCGGGAACACGGCGCGGCTGACGGCAAAGCCCGGAATCAGGTAGATGAGCCCCAGCGCCAGGGCCGCCTCATCGACCGGCACCGCCATGACGCTGCCTAACCCTTGGACTCGCCTGCGGACATTTGTCGCTCTAGCGTCCGACGAAGCTTGCGATTCGATGCGATACCATGGGCGGCCTTGCGGGTCGTCTCCCAATACTTCAGCAGGGCTCGCACTTCCTGAGCCTTCTGGCCGCTGCCTCGAGCGATCCGCTGAGCGCGGTCGCTTTTGATAATCCGAGGGTCGTCGAGCTCCTCGGGGTTCATCGAGTCGAGGATCGCTCGAAACCTACGAAACCGGTTCTGGGTCTCCTGGACCTGGACATCATCCAACCGATTCGTTCCCATGGAGGGCAGCAAGGAGAGGAGCTTCGAGAAGGGTCCCATCTGCCCGAGCGATTCGAGCTGCGTTCGCATGTCCCGGAGGCTGAAGCGACCCTGGAGCATCCGCTCGGCTGCCTCCTTCGCTTGCTCTTGGTTTTGGAGCTGCTCGAATTGTTCGAGCAGGGTTTGGATGTCTCCCATGCCGAGGAGCCGAGACACGAATCGGGCGGGGTCGAAGTGTTCGAGTTCATCGAGGTGCTCTCCCGTACCGATGAACAGGATGGGAGCCCCGCTGACGGCGACCGCCGAAAGCGCTCCTCCTCCCTTGGCCGACCCGTCCAGTTTGGTCAGCACGACGCCGGTCAAACCGACGGCTTCGTGGAACGCCTGCGCACTTCGACCCGCGGTCTGCCCCATGGCCGCGTCGAGAACGAGGATGACCTCATCGGGCAGAAAGGCAGCGCGCACTCGTTTGAGCTCCTCGACCAGCTCGGCATCCAGCCCCGAACGACCCGCCGTATCGACGATGAAGGTCATGTGCGTCGGGAATCGGCCCAACGCCTCCTGGACGATCACCTCCGCTCGTGTTTCGCTCCGGTTGGCGTAGACCTCACACCCAACCTTCTGGGCAAGCTGTTCCAGCTGATCAATGGCGGCCGGACGATGAACGTCGGCCGCGACGAGGACGGTCCGGACTCCTTTCTTTTGGACGTATCGGGCGAGCTTCCCGGCCGTTGTCGTTTTACCTTGACCGAACAGGCCGGCCAAGAGGATCTTCTTTGGACGGGCGTCGAACGGCCGGTCCTTTCCGAGGACCCGGCGGATCTCCTCGTAGATGATCCGGATCAGGAAATCGCGAAGACTGGCGCCCGCGGGAGGCTTCTCCTCCTTCGCCCGTTTCTTGACGCGCTGGGTCAGCTCAACGGCGAGCTGGACATTGACGTCCGCCTGAAGCATCGCCCGCTGGATGTCCCGGGCCACCTCGGCCAAGAGAGCGTCGTCGACGACCGAGCCTCGGGCAATCTTCTGGAGGACACCACGTAACGATTTTCCTAGCGCGTCCAGCACCATGGCCGGCCCGGGGAGCCTCGCCCACGTGGTTCAGGAGGGAGTGCTCATTAGCCTTGGGGAGTGGAGCGCGGCCGAAGGTTCCAAGGGGCCGCTCCCACCGGGCGAGACGCTTATCGGCCATGGTGCGCTCTTCAATCCACGTTCATGGAACCTACGACGGGTGCCGCTCCGCGGCCGGCTCCTCCGAAGCTCAACCCCGTTCGGGTCCCGATCGAGGAGGAGCCGGTTGCCGAGCGAACACGGGACTTTCGGGAAGTCCTCCATGCCTACTCCAAGGAGGAGGCGATTCTCGAGGCCCAACGTTGCATCCAGTGCCGGCGTCCGTGGTGCGTCGAGGCCTGTCCGATCACGCAAGACTGCCGCGAGTATATTCGCCTCGTTGCCGAGGACGACTTCGATGGCGCCGCGCGTGTGACGGTTCGAGATAACCCGCTCTCGACGTGCCTCTGCAAGGTCTGCTACCACTACTGCGAGGATGCCTGCGTCGTGAAGAAGAAGGGCGTTCCCATCGCGATCCGTCACCTCAAGCGGGCCGCTCTCGACTTCGGGGAGCAGGACCTCGCATACGTCGCGTCGCAGCCGAAACACCAACGCGTCGCGGTCGTAGGAGGGGGGCCGGCCGGCCTCATGGCGGCATGGGAGCTCGGGGTGAGGGGCTACGGCGTGACGGTGTTCGAACAGGACCAGGTCTTTGGCGGCCTCATGCAGACGATCCCGCCGTACCGCATGACGGATGCGGACGTGGAAAGCGACCGATCGCGGTACCGCGGTCTCGATGTAACGTTCGTGCGCGGTCGCAAGATTGGCCCCGACGCCCCTCCCGAACGTTTGCTCGAGGAGGGATACCACGCGGTGTTCCTTTCGGTCGGGACTCCCGTCCACCGGGTTCTCGGTATCCCGGGAGAAGAGCTTCCCGGCGTCGTTCCTGCGCTTCAGATGCTGCATCGAATGAACCGTGGGGAGCACATTGAGATCGGTCACCACGTAGTGGTAGTCGGTGGGGGGGATGTCGCGATGGATTCCGTGCGGTCCGCGCTTCGACTCTGCCACGGAGGTACGATCACGCTGGTCTATCGACGGACGCGGGACGAGATGCCGGCGGACGGTGAGGAGGTCCACGGAGCCGAGAACGAGGGGGTTCGATTCGTTTTCTTGAAAGCTCCGCTTCGCGTCGTTGGCCAGAGCCGCGTGGAGGGCCTGGTCGTTCAATCGATGGAACTAGGACCCCCCGATCTCGGCGGACGCCGAGCTCCGGTCCCCGTCCCGAATTCCGAGGAGGTCATTCCATGCGACACCGTGATCGTGGCCGTGGGGCAAAAGGCAGACTTGACCGGCATCGATGAATCGCTCGACCTCGCGATCACCCCGCAAGGATGGCCCGAAGGGAAGGGAGAAGGGTTCGCTACGAGCCACCCGGGCGTTTTCGCCGCGGGCGGGAGGTCCGTGGTGTATGCGATGGGCAGTGCCTCGAAAGCGGCCGAGGCCATCGACGCCTATCTCGCACGGCTGCGGGGCGAAGAGCCGAAAGCCAGACCTGACCCGCTCGGCGCCCAAGAGCCGTTCCGTTTGCCCGCCGGCTACACGGTCCCGATTCGCGCCTAAAGGTCCCATCCAGAACCAGTCGATCCCCTATCCAACTGGTACCATAGGCGCCAGGTCCGACCCGCTCAGTCCAAGTAGGAGTTCCGACGTGATATTCACACTTCCATGATACCTTGGGCGCCACGCAAGGCTCCCCTGACGGTCTGGGTGGCCATTCTGGTCGGCGCGATTCTCCTCGGGGGCGGTGGGTCTCCGTCCGTTGCACCAACTTCCGCAGGAGCGGCCCCCACCTCGTCGTCAATGGCCCCGAGGTCCCCTGCGGGCCTTGAGGTCCCGCTCGCCTTACTGGCCCCGTGGGCGGATCGAGTCGGATACGACGCTGCGGAGGCCCACTCCGCCGTGGCTATGGGGTACGCGACCGGAAACGTCAGCGTCGCGATTACCCTAGAACCCACGAACCTCGGCCTGTTTGCGACTCCAGCCGCCGGAGCTACTCCACTCACTCCCACCGAGGTCGCCAGCGAATTCGGAGTTTCGATGGCCACCTACTCGGACCTCATATCGTACTTTGAGGGGACGGGGCTGCGAATCATCCACACCTGGCCCGACCGACTGGCACTAACGGTGGAGGGTTCTGCCGCGAATGTAGGTCAAGCGTTTGGGACGCACTTGGGGAAAGGAACGTTCGAAGGCCGCAACGTGATGTACCCATTGACCGTCCCCTCCCTGCCATCGTCCCTGGCCCGCCAAGTCGCCGCCGTGAGCGGCCTGTCCACGGGTTTCACAACGGAGACCCTCCCCTACCAGCCCGTCCCATCCAGTGCCGGTCCTGGTCAAGGCGGAGCTTCCCAAGTCACACCCGAAGAGGCACGCTCGGCGTACAACGTGGACCTGCTGTACAATGCGACGGGCACGTCCCGGTATGCGAACGGCGTCGGGATCGTCCTTCTCCTCTGGGGGTGGGGCTACGACCCATCCGATATCGCAACGTTTTTCGGTGACTACTATGGCTCGGGGCTCCCCGCCCCGACGATCCATCCCTACCCCGTCGATGGCGCTCCGTCGCCTGCCTCCGACGCGCCCTCG
Organism: Thermoplasmata archaeon; assembly: GCA_049582265.1. Classification (GTDB taxonomy): domain Archaea; phylum Thermoplasmatota; class Thermoplasmata; order Lutacidiplasmatales; family UBA184; genus Lutacidiplasma. The sequence goes on along the minus strand of JBAUTP010000321.1, from coordinate 24,550 downwards.
GATCCGAGCGGCGCGCCCCTCGAACTGACGCTCGATATGGAATGGTCCGGGGCGATGGCGCCGGGGGCCACGCTCGACCCGGTCTACGTCCCGGACGGTCCTTCGAGCGATGGATACTCCCCCACGGATGCTGCGCTGGAAGACGGTCTCAACACGGCCGTGAACGATGTCCCAGGGGTTCGCATCATCTCCATGTCCTTTGGGGGAGACGATGGGAATGACACTTCGTTCCAGGCCTCGTTCTCCACATCGTTCGCAGCGGCTTCGCAAGAGGGGGTCACGGTGCTGGCCGCCTCCGGCGATAACGGAGGTGACGCCGGGGCCTCGTGCAGCGGGGGCCCGGACCCCCAGTTCCCGGCCTCGTCGCCTCAGGTGCTGGCTGTCGGGGGGACGGACCCCGTATTGGATCAGAACGCCTTCGGAGGGTCAAGTGGGATCGCTTCCGAATCCGCGTGGAACTTGTCGGGCGGCGGATTCTCGCGAGTGTATGCCGCTCCTTCGTGGCAGAATGTTCCCAGCATTCAATCCAACGGACACCGAGGTATTCCGGACGTTGCGGGCCCCGCCGCGGATAACTTTGTGTATTACAAAGGGCAAGAAGAGTGGGGCGAAGGAACGAGCTTTGCCACCCCGTTCTGGGCTGGCATCGTCGGCGAGATGGATGCGTTGCATACCACCCCTCTCGGGTTCCTGACCGAAGCGCTCTACACCATTGCTCAGTCGGACCTGGTGGCCGGGACTCCCGACGGCCTCGTCGATATCACGTCGGGAGGGAACTGTCTGGGGTCAGCCACCGTGGGTTGGGATTCTGCGACGGGCTGGGGGACTCCGCGAGCCCTTCTTCTCTACGAGACGCTCACGGCGAGTTTGGTCCATGTGACCCTCGTCGGCACGCCGACGGACGTCGCGCCGGGTGGGTCCGTGACGGCGATTGCGACGATCGCGAACGCTTCGAGCGGCGCGCCTCTCGCCAATCTTACGGTCAATGTCGTCCTGACCTCGACGAGTTACTCAGGACCTTGCGCGGGCCCGTTCGGGTCAATGTCCGCGAAAACGAACGCGAGCGGTCGTGTTACCGTTGCGCTCACCGTGTCGAGTTGCTACCTCGGGTCGCATGCGACCCTGACGGCGACCGTGGCGTCGGGAGGGTACTTCGGGCAGAACTCGACGGTCCTCATGGTCAATCTCCTTGGGTGGGCCGGGTTCCTCGCCGCTCTGCAAACGTATCCGTACAACATCGTGGCCTTTACAGTCATTATCGCGGTCGCCGTGGCGGCCGGGCTGCTCATCGGGCGTTGGCGCGCGCGCCGACACGCTCGCCGCCAGATTTCGTCCCCACCGCCGGTGCAACCGCCGCCCCTCTCACCGCCCGGCGCCTCTCCTCCCCCAGCCGGACCGTCGGTCTAAACCTCCTCAGTCTGAACTTCCGGGAGCCACGACCCGGCTCGGCGGGCTCAGGCGAGCTCCGGCGGCTGCCAGCTCCTCCGCGGGTTCGCTCAGCACGCTCGCGCAAAATCCTTAATCCCGCCTTCGGTAGGACGCGGCCGTGACGAGTCAAGGGAACGGCCGGGAGGAGGAAGATCCGGACGTTCCCACCGTGGGCCTTTCGCCCGTGGAGCGGTCGGTCCTTGAGACCCTGATGGCTCATCCCGAAGGCTTTCTGAGCGAGGAGGACGTCGTCACGCGCACGGGACTTCTCGCGGACGCCGTGCGAGGTAGCCTTCAGCGCCTCAAATCCAAGCACCTCGCCTTGGTCGAAGAAGAACATGAAGCGCTTCCGCGCGTGACGTCCAAGGGACAGGATGCGCTCGGTCGGGGTCTTCCGGAACGCCGGCTTCTGCGTCTGTTAACCGAACGCCCGGCCGGGGTCGACCCGGGAACGCTCACCCACGCCGGATTCACGGAGGAGGAACGCTCGGCGGCGATAGGTCTTCTCCGACGACGCCGGGCCCTTGCGGACGGAACGCCCTTACGACTGGTCTCCTCGGCGGCCGAAACCACCACTGAGCTGCCCGAGGAGCGAATGCTCGACGACATAGCCGCGGGACGATCGATCGACACGGGCTCCGAGGTATTCCGACAGTTGAACCGTCGTGGACTGGTGACTCTGGACCACACGACCACCCGTCGCTGGGCCCCTTCCGACGAGGGCCGTCGGATCCCCCTCTCCGCCAACGACGAGGGATCGATGGGCGCGCTCACCCCCGAGGTTCTTCGGACCGGTCAGTGGCAGACCCGGCCGTTCCGAGTCTACGATGTACGGGCTCCTGTCCCTCACGTCGCCGGCGCCCGACCGCATCCCTACCTCCTCTGGATCCGTCAGTTCGAGGAGATCCTGATCGGTCTCGGGTTCGAGCAGGCGGAAGGCCCGCTCCTCGAAACGGAGTTCTGGAACTCGGATGTCCTCTTCATGCCCCAGGATCACCCGGCGCGTTCGATCCATGATACGCTCGCTGTCGAGGGGGTTGAAGGGCACCTGCCGTCTTCCGAACTGGTGGAGCGAGTCGCGGCGGTGCATGAAGGTCGAACGATCCCGGGGATGGAGCACCCGATCGGCCCCGGGTGGCGTGCTCCGTACGACCGGCGGGTGGCGGCTCGCCCGATCCCACGCTCTCAGACGACCGCGGTGTCGGCGCGATTCATGGCGGCCCGGCCGCAACCTCCGTTTCGGATGTACTCCATCGACCGGAACTTCCGACATGAGGCCGTGGACGCGACCCACCACGTGGAGTTCGCTCAATGCGAAGGGATCCTGGGTGCGGAAGATGTCAGCCTGCGCGACCTCGTCGGGATTTTCCAGGAGATGGCGGAGGCGATCCACATTCGCGAGCTCAAGTTCCGGCCCAGCTACTTTCCCTTCACCGAACCTTCCATCGAGGGCTACGTCCGACATCCCCGCCTCGGGTGGATCGAGGTGTTCCCGGGAGGGATCTTCCGTCCGGAGGTGACCCGTCCCCTCGGGGTCGAGGTCCCTGTCGCAGCCTGGGGGATCGGGATCACGCGTCTCGCCATGATCGCACTCGGCCTCAACGACATTCGCGAGCTCTATCTCGATGACCTCGGCCGGCTGACGCAAGGACCGGCGTGAAGATGCCGCAGGCAACTCTTTCGGCGGCTCGATTGGCGCAGCGCCTAGGCCGTGTTCTGACTCCCGCCGAGCTCGACCCCGTCCTGTTCCGCTCGAAGGTCGAACTCAAGCGATGGGAAGGCGACGAGATGGTCGTCGAGGTTACCCCCGACCGGCTCGACCTTCTATGCGAGAGCGGACTCGCGCTTTACCTTGCCGGCGCTCTGGGCTCGGAACGCGGTCTCCCGGCCATCCCGCGTGACCTTCCCGGTCCCGACGCACCCGTGATCGACGTGGATGCGTCGGTCGACCCCGTACGTCCGGCCGTGGCGGCCGTACTCCTGCGAGCGCCCGAGGACCGGCCGCTCGACGTGGGACTTCTCGACGAGGCGATCCGGTTCCAAGAGACCCTCCACGCCGCTATGGGACGCGACCGACGAGTGGCCAGCCTCGGGATCTATCCGTGGGCTCGGCTCCGATCGCCGGTGCGCTACGCCCTCGAACGGCTGGCGGAGCTTCGATTCGTTCCATTAGATGGTTCTGAGACGGTGACCGGTGATGCGTTCTACCGGGAGCATCCCCTCGCACGGCGCTACGGTGCATTCGGTCGCTCGGGCGACCGAGCCCTCACGCTTCGGGACGGGAACGGGACGCTCCTCAGTCTCCCGCCGGTTCTCAACACGCGCGAAGGAGGCGAGGCGACGTCCGGAGATCAGGCGCTGCTTCTCGAATCCACGGGACTACGTTCGAGCCGTGTCCGGGACATGGTGGGCCTTCTTGCGCTGGTGTTCCTCTCGCGGGACTGGCGTGCCACCCCCGTCCCGATTCGAGGAGAGGGTACCGAGGACGACGGACGCGCGGTGCTCGCTCCTCGAGTCGTCTCGCTGACGGCAGCCGGGCTGCAGCGTGTCACGGGACGACCCTGGGACTCGGCCGAGACCGAGCTCTTCCTCGGGCAGGCCCGATTGGGGAGCCAACCCGAGACCGACGGATGGCGCGTCGAAGCTGCGCCGTGGCGTCCGGACATTCTCTCGGAGGTCGACGTCATCGAGGACGTGGTACTCGAGCGTGGAGTCCGGACCGAAGACGGTCGACTTCCTCCGTCCTTCACACGCGGGCGACGACGGCCGGAGAGTCACTTCCGCGACAAGGTCTCGGGGCTCCTGCTCGGCCTGGGCTTCACTCAGCTCCACACCCCGGTTCTGACCTCCCACGCGCTCACAGACCGAGTGGGGCGTCTCGGTGCGATCCATCTCACGAATCCGACGTCGGAACTCTATGCCGTCCTTCGCGATTCGCTTCAGCCGGTGCTCGTGGGAGTGCTCGAACATAACCTGCGATTCGGATATCCCCAACGCGTCTTCGAGGTGGGACCCGTCATCTGCAGGGCCCCCGCAAGCGAATCCGGTGCGGAGACCCGTGTGCACGCGGCCACGCTCTTCGCGGGCGAGCGAGCCGGCTTCGCCGATGCGGCATCAATCGTGGACTATGTCATCCGTGCGTTCGGCGCCAGCGGCATTCGCGAACCCCAGGACGTCGCGGGAACGATCCCGGGTCGTGCGGCCGTTCTGCGCGTGGCGGGGGAGCGCGTCGCGGAGATGGGCGAACTCCAGCCCGCCGTGCTGTCGTCGGCGGGCGTACCTGTTCCGGTCGCATGGATGGAGATCGACCTGAACGCGCTCTGGCCTCTGGTCCGCCGCGCCCGAACCGCTTAAGTGCCGTATCCCCCTTCAACGCCGATGGCCTCCCGGAAGCCTAGGTCCAGCGGTGACCGGCACCGGTGGGAAGAGGCCGTAAGGGGTTCACTCGGCCCCGAACTGTTGCATGGCCCGATCCCTCCGTTGGTAGGCCCCCCGGAGGATGACATCGACACGTACCTCGAAAACCTGGGGTTCCCCGGCGAGCCGCCCTTTACGCGCGGAATCCAGCCCACCATGTACCGTGGGCGCCTCTGGACGTTCCGACAGTATTCAGGGTTCGGGAGCGCGGCCGAGACCAACCGGCGGTTACGCTATCTCCTGGCAGGAGGACAGACCGGGCTCTCGGTTGCCTTTGACCTGCCGACGCAGATCGGGTACGACTCGGACTCTCCCCGCGCGACCGGCGAAGTCGGCCGCTGCGGCGTGGCGATCACCTCGATGGAGGACATGCGGACCCTGTTCCGCGAGATCCCGCTCGATCGCGCGACTGTCTCGATGACCATCAACGCGACAGCGCCTATTTTGACCTCGTTGCTCATCGCAGTGGGCGAAGAGAACGGCGTTCCCCGGGCCCGGCTGGGGGGCACGGTGCAGAATGATATTCTGAAAGAATACATCGCACGCGGAACGTACATCTATCCCCCCGAGCCCGCGCTCCGGCTCACCACCGACCTCATCGAGTTCGCGACGCGGGAGATGCCGCAGTGGAACTACATCTCGGTCTCGGGCTATCACATGCGCGAGGCCGGGGCCACCGCCGCCCAAGAGGTCGCCTTCACGATCCTGAACGCCATGGCCTACGTCCGCGGGGTGGTGGCCCGGAATATCGATCTGGACGAGTTTCTTCCGCGATTGTCCTTCTTCTTTTCCTCGGACCGGAACTTCCTCGAAGAGATCGCGAAGTTTCGGGCGGCCCGCCGCCTCTGGGCGAGCGTCGTCCGGGACACGTTCGGTGCCCATCAAACGCGATCGCTGCAGATGCGCTTCCACACCCAGACCGCTGGGTCATCGTTGACGGCTCAACAACCGGAGCTCAACGTGATCCGAACGACGTTCGAAGCGCTCGCCGCGGTTCTGGGAGGTACCCAGTCGCTGCACACCAACGCGCTCGATGAGGCACTGGGACTTCCCACCGAGTCGTCCGCGCGTCTCGCCCTTCGCACGCAGCAGATCCTCGCCGAGGAGTCCGGGGTAGGGCTCACCGTCGACCCGTTGGGTGGAGCCTACGAGATCGAGTACCTCACCGACCGCATCGAGCGCGATGCCCGCGACTACATCGACCGCGTGGAGGATATGGGAGGAAGCCTCATCGCCGTCGCGAAGGGATTCTTCCAGGCCGAGATCGCTCGCGAAGCCTATCGGGTCGCGCGGGCGCGGGAAGCCAAGGAGGAACTCGTTGTGGGGGTGAACGCGCACACCGAAGCGAGACCGGAGTTCTCATTGTTTCCCCCCAAGGGCCGCGGGACATCGGCAACGTTCCGCGTGACCCCGGAGCAAGAGCGCCGTCAGGTCGCTCGCGTGCGTCGTTTCCGTGCGTCGCGCGATGCCGGCCATGCCCAAAAGGCAACGGAGGATCTCGCGTCAGCCACCGAACGCGGTGAAAATGTGATGCCGTTCGTGCTCACCGCGATGCGGGCCGGAGCGACGCTCGGCGAAGTGGCGGATGTGTGGCGCACGCTCTTCGGCGAACACCGTCCGTCCCGTCAGTTCTAGGGGGCGTTCGCCGTGGAGTTGGACCATGTGGGCATTGCCGTCCGCGCGCTCGAGCCCGCCATGGCGACGTACCAGGACGGTCTCGGACTCGCGCCCGGCGTCCCCGAGGTCGTTACGTCCCAGAAGGTGCGGGTCTCGTTCATTGAGGTGAGGGACACGCATATCGAGCTCCTCGAACCTACGGACGCCTCCTCCCCCATCGCTCGCTTCCTCGATTCCCGCGGCGAGGGTCTGCATCACCTCGCCTTCCGCGTCCCGAGCGTGGACCGTGCCCTCGACGGGCTCGCTCAGCAGGGGCGAAAGCTCATCGACCGGGTCGGACGACCGGGGGCTCGCGGGCGGCGCGTCGGGTTCGCCCATCCGTCCGCCTTTCATGGAACCCTTGTCGAGTTCGTTGAGCTTCCATGAGTCATATCAGCCAGGCCACCCTGCGTCGTGTCTACGACAGCCGAGGACGGCCCACCGTCCAAGCCTCCATCTGGACCGAGTCCGGGGCGTACGCGACCGTGGGAGCGCCGAGCGGTGCGAGCACGAGTGCTCACGAGGCCCAGGCGTTCCCTGATGGCGGCGTCCTGGAAGCGGTGGATCGTTTTCGCTCGCTTGTGGTGCCCCGCCTGATCGGCATGGCGATCGAGGACCGGACCGGGATCGACCAGGCGCTCCACCAGGTCGACGGCACGACGAACTTCCGGCGGATCGGAGGGAACGTGGCAACGGCGGTCTCCGTCGGGACGGCACTCGCGCTGGCTCGGGAGCGCCGGCTCGAGTTCTGGGAGGTCGTCCGAAGGGACGGGGTCGACGGACGCACGTTTCCCGCCATCGTCGGCAACTGCATCAACGGCGGTCGCCATGCGATCGGGGGGCCGGACATTCAGGAGTTCCACGCGTTCTCGCCCGATCCGGATCCCGCGCGCTCGATCCCGGCAGCCCTCGCGGTCCACCGTGAGGTCGGTGAGGCCCTCCATCGGAAGTATCCCCAGCTGGCGCTAGGCCGCGGCGACGAGGGAGGCTGGGTCGCGCCGGTCGGGAACATCGAGGCACTGGAGATCCTGGTGGAGGCATGCCACACAGTGCGTGACCGGTTGGATATCGCCGTGTATCCGGGGCTGGACTTCGCGGCGAGCGAGTTCTTCGAGAACGGACACTACCGATACCGGGAACAGACCTTCGATGGCGAGGGTCAGCTGGGCTTCGTGACCAGCCTCGTCGACCGATTCGACCTCAAGTACGTGGAGGACCCGTTCGATGAGGAGGCGTTCGACCTCTTCGAGGAATTCACACGGAACGTGGGACATCGGACGCTCGTCGTCGGGGATGACATCTATGCGAGCTCGACCTCGTTGCTCGATCGCGGCATTGCGGGGAAGGCGTCGAATGCGGTCCTCATCAAGGTCAATCAGGTGGGCACACTGACCGACGCGCTCCGTACCGTCGACCGGGCACGGGAAGCGGGGTGGATGACCGTCGCGTCCCATCGGTCGGGGGACGTTCCCGACGGCTGGCTCGCCGACCTCGCCGTCGGATGCGGCTCGGCCGGTCTCAAATGCGGCCTGCTCGGCGGTGAACGAGTGGCAAAGCTAAATGAACTCCTTCGTCTCGCCGCCGCCACAGGAAACTAGCGAATGTCCGCCGAAGAGCTCGTGGAGGAGCGCGTTCCGCAGCAGGACGAGGGTCAGGACACGCGTCCGGGCGAGCTCCTCGTCCCCGAGGACACCTATCTCACGAGCGGGGTCCACATCGGCACCCAGCAGAAATCGGCGAGCATGCGCCGATTCATCTACAAAGTGCGCTACGATGGTCTCCACGTTCTCGATATTCGCGAAACGGATCGTCGGATCCGATTGGCGGCCAAGTTCCTCGCGAGCTATCCGGCCGACAAGGTGCTCGTGGTCTCCCAGCGCCAGTACGGTCAGAAGCCGGTGCGAATGTTCGCGAAGACGACGGGCGCGGTCTCGTTCGCTGAGCGGTTCGTCCCGGGGTGTCTCACGAACCCGAACCTGCCCGAATACTTCGAACCGAAGGTGCTGCTCGCCACGGACCCCGCGACGGACCAGCAAGCGCTCAGCGAGGCGGTCTCGATCGGGATCCCGGTGGTGGGCCTCTGCGACGTCAATAACGAAACGCGGAACGTCGACCTGGTGATCCCGGCGAACAATAAGGGTCGCGTCGCGCTCGCGACGGTCTACTGGCTGCTCGCGCGTGAAGTTCTGCGCGCTCGCGGAGGCGATTCCGCGACTCCGTTCTCACTCACGGTCGAGGACTTCCAAGCGGCGTTGTAGTGAGACGGCAACGAAAGCTAGGGCGACCTTTTATGGCCGCCTCCATTCATCCTCACCGTGGGGCAAGCCGCGGCGAGCCTCGTTGAGCTTCTCGCGGAACACGGCGTCCCAGAACGTGCGGCCCGCATCTACCTTCTCGCCGTGCGGGAAGGGCCGCAGACCGCTTCGGAACTCGCGCGTGCGGCAGCCCTCCATCGCGTAGAGGCCTACCGGCTCTTGCGACAGCTCGAAGAAGCGGGGCTTCTGCGTCCCACCACCGGTCGGCCCCGTCGTTTCGCCGCACTGCCTCCCGCGGAGCTCATCGAGCGTTGGATCCGTGACGCGAGTCAACGGCTGACCCAGCTGGAGAGCGACAAGGAGCGTATGCTCACCGACCTTGAGGGGGACCTCTCCCAGGTCGTGAACGACGATCGTCGGCACTACACCGTGCTGGACGGGCGGGAGCAGGTCATGAAGTTCCTCAGGACGCGCATCGGCGCGGCCCACCGCGAAGTGCTGATGACCACGAACGGGGTGAATCTTGCGGTCGCCATCGATGGGGGGCTCGACCGTGCCTTTCGGGAGGCCCAATCCCGAGGGGTCAAGGTTCGGCTCGTCGCCGATGTCGGCCGGAACGAGCTCTTCGAGGCGAAGCACTTCGCGGGGCTTTCGGACGTCCGGCACGCGCCGGGCCCGGTCACGACGCGCGTGGTCGTGATCGACCGTACTGGCGCCCTCATCTTCGTCACGGGGCACGACGGGTTGAGCGCGACAGGCGACGGTCCTATCGCCGTCTGGTCGACCGCACCCGCCTTCGTGCGTCATGCTCGGGAGTACCACCAACGGCTGTGGACTCGCGGGCAACGGGCGGACGCCCGCATCGTGGAACTCGAAACGCCCTTGAAGCCGGTGCTACACCTGACGAAGGGAGGCGCGGCCGAGCCCTCGCAGCAGCTCCGCGATATCGCTCGATTGGGTCTCGTCGCGACGGGGCTGGACCGGGTCGAACTGGCCCTACCCGAGGTCATCGAGGTCGTGGGACGTCAACTCGGTCGTCAGCTGGCGACCCGTATCGAAGGGGATACCGCCAAGGCCGTGACGCTCGCCCTCGCCGAATACTATCGGGAGCACGGGCGGACACGCATGGCGATCGTCCGCGACAAACCGCTCACGGTTCGTGTCACGCAGTGCTTCGCCTGCACCGCCGAATCGCCGGAGGTGGGGCGCGTCCTCTGCCCTCAGGTCCTCCGCAGCCTGCTCGAAGCGCGGCTCGGTTCGGCATGGGCGGTGTCGAAGCCCGACCCCCGCCGGCACGCCCAGAACGGATGCGTCTTCCAGATCTCCCCCGGGTAAGCCGGATCGTGGGCGTGCGTCGTCACGTCAGCTCCGAACGCGAGTGCCCGCCGAGAAGAATCTTCGGCCTATCCCCAGAACCATCGAGTCTCGCGAAGTACATCCGTCCGTCGGCGATTCCGGGGCGGAGGAGGGACGCCAAGAAGTCCATCGTTCCTCACCAAGTGGATAGCGAAGAATCTTATCAAATGAGTTCGCTGATGTCCATGCCATACTGACACATAGTGTCTCATTTGTACAAACAATCGATACAAAAGCTGGCCTAACCTATATATACGACCGACCAGTTAGCGTTATCTGAACCACCTATGAAAGCTACGTCCAGTTCTCCGCATCGGACAGGTATCACGACCGCGACGAGGTCGGCCCGGCGCGAAGCCATCGAGGCCGACCAAGCGCCTCAGACCGAGGTATGCCCCAATTGCGGCTCCACGCATCTCATTCGAGACGAGCAGCGCGGCGAGATCGTATGCGCTGACTGCGGCCTCGTCATCGACGCCAGCGCTCTGGTATCCGACCGCGGACAGCGCGGAAGCAAAGAGGACACGGGACGCGAAGCGCGAGGGTGGGGGCCGGTGATCTCGCCGATGATGCCCGACAAGGGTCTGTTCAGTGAGATCGGGGTTCCTACTCGGGACTTCCAGGGGAACAGCCTCTCCCGGAACACCTCGCTCAAGTTCTATCACCTCCGAAAGCTCAATCATCGGCTCCGGGCGGCCCGAACGCACCAACGAAACCTCGTGGTGGCGCTGGGCGAACTCAACCGTCTCGCCGGTGTCCTCGGGCTCTCGCGCGAAGTGAAAGAGTCGGCGACCTACATTTACCGGCGAGCGTTGGAGCACAAGGCCACGCGGGGAAAGAAGATCGTTGCCCTCGTAGCGGCGAGCGTCTATGCCGCCTGCCGGCAGTGCCACGTGCCGAGGACGATGAAGGAGATCATCGCCCATTCGAAGGCCACCAAGATCGAGGTGGGTCGGGCCTACACGCTCCTCGCCCGCGAGCTCAAGCTCGGGTTGAAGCCGGTCGAACCTCGCGACTACCTGGTCCGGTTCACTCAGGATCTCAACCTTTCGAAGGAGGTCCGACAGAAGGTGCTCGGGCTTCTGGCCCAGGTGGAACAGGTGTACTCGACGAGCGGTGTCCTACCGAACGGGATCCTGGCCACGATCATCTACATTGCGTCGAACCTGATGGGAGAACCCCGCAGTCAGGATCGGATCGCCGCCGTCGCGAACGTGACCCCGGTAACGATCCGCAACCACTACAAAGAGCTCCTCGACCTTCTGGGTCTCCCGAAGAACCTCACCAATCCGCAGGCGCGAGGAAGCCTTCCGGCCACCTCTACGCACCCCGCGATGGGGTACGATGAGGAGCCGGCCGTCGCCGGTCACTAGTCGCCCACCGCCCGGAGGGACGCCGGTCAGGCGTTCCCCGAACGGTTAAGCCTCGGTGGGTGCTCCTCACGTCGTGCCCACCGTTCCGACGCTTTCCTACTCGTCCATCCGCACGTACTTGGAGTGTCCCCAACGGTGGAAGTACCTCTACATCGACCGTCTTTCCGAGGCGCCGCGTGGCTATTTTTCGTTCGGGCGAAGCGTGCACTCGGCGCTCGAGGAGCTGCTCCGTCCCCTCGTGATCCCTTCGGCCCGTCGAATCTCGGAGGGCGAGGCCCAACGTACGCTCGATGAGTATCGCGCTCCGGGGGCTCCCGCCGTCCCCGGACCCCTCATGAGCCCCGAGGAGCTCCGACGGACGCTCGACCGCACCTGGGTCTCCGACGGGTACAACTCCGCCGAGGAAGAGGCGCGCTATCGTCGACTGGGGGAAGAGATCTTACTGGGGTACCGCGAGAGCCTCGTGAAAGCACCTCCGTCGCCCGTCGCGATCGAGCAACATCTCGAGACCCGGTGGGATGGGATCCCGGTCCATGGCTACCTGGACCGGATCGATCGCCGGGCGACCGGGGGGCTCGAGATCGTCGATTACAAGACGTCCCGCGGCCTCACGAAAGAAGACGCCACTTCCTCCGACCAGCTCTCGCTCTACCAGGTCCTGGTCGAGGGGAACTATCCCGACCGGGTCGAGGGCCTCACCCTCTATCATCTTCGGAGCCTGAAGCCGCTGAGAAGCCCTCCCCGCCCTAAGGATCGCCTCGAAGAGCTCTACGACCGCGTGGGGTACGTGAGCGATGGTGTTCGGAGCGCCTCGTACGAGCCTACTCCGGGAGCTCAGTGCACTCGCTGCGAGTTCCGGAACATCTGCCCCGAGTTCAAGGATGTTCCCGAAACCGAGCGTGAGCGGCTCGAGGGGCTCGTGGAACAGTTCGCCCAACTTCGCCACCAGGAGAAGGTCCTCCAAGAAAACCTCGAGCGAACGGCGGAACAGCTTCACCGGGAGGCAGACCGCTTGGGAGTGCACCGAATGCCCGGCCGCGGTCACGTCGCCGTGCGACGCAAGGAGGAGGCCTGGCACTTCGCGCCCGAGGCGCTCGCGGCCATCGTGGACCGTTATGGGCTCACGGAGGAGCTCCCGAATCCTGACCCGTCGGCGGTGCGCCGACTCATCCGGAACCCTCGCGTGGACCCCGAGGTCCGGCGTAAGGTGGCCGAGACCGGGGCACGGCGGGTCCGATGGTACTGGGAGCTCGACCCGCTCGAGAGCCACTGAACCCGGCGAAGGTTCGTTCGTAAAGATTATCTTGGAACCCTTGTACCTCCGCCTATGGGGGTAGCCCTTTCCTCGGAGGAGTTCGTCGCTCCTCTCAAGGAAGGGACTCCGACCGTCGCGACCCTTTGTTCGCATTCCTCGCTTCAGATTTTTCACGGGGCCCGCATGGAAGGGTTCCCCACGCTCGGACTCGCGGTCCGGGAAGCCCCGCGATTCTACGATGCCTTCCCTCTCGCACGCCCGGATAAATTCATCACCGTTCCGTCGATCGCGGACCTACCGCGCACCGCCGGCCAGCTCCAGCGGGAGCGCGCGGTCCTCGTTCCGCACGGCTCCTTCGTGGAGTACCTAGGTCCGGAGGCGTTCGGACGCCTCAAGGTGCCCGTCTTCGGCAATCGGAAGGTGATCGAGTGGGAATCCGACCGGGAGAAGGAGCGAATCTGGCTCGAATCCGCTGGGGTCAAGATGCCGAAGCGCTACGCCGATCCCTCCGAGGTCGACGGGCCGGTCATCGTGAAGTACTACGGGGCCAAGGGTGGAAAGGGCTTCTTCCTCGCCAAGAACCGGGACGCGCTCAAGGACTTCAAGCCGACCGGGCCGCACGTGATCCAGGAGTACGTTCTCGGCACCCGGTACTATGTCCACTTCTTTTATTCTCCTCTCTCCGACCGGGGATATCGGGTGGGGAACGGGTCGCTGGAGCTCCTTGGAATGGACCGACGGGACGAAGCGAACATCGACGAGCTCTACAAGCTGGGCGCTCAGGAGGAGCTCCTGCGCGCCGGCATCCGCCCTACGTTCGTCGTCACCGGGAACGTGCCGGTCATCCTACGAGAGTCGCTGCTCCCGAAGATCTTCGAGGTCGGCGAGCGGATCATCCAGCGTTCGATCGAACTGTTTGGTGGCATGGTGGGACCGTTCTGCGTCGAAGGCATCATGACCGAGGAGCTCGAGTACACGGTCTTCGAGATCTCGACGCGGATCGTCGCGGGAACGAACCTGTTCATCTCGGGCTCTCCCTATTCGGACTTCGTGGCACCGCAGCTCTCCACGGGCCGTCGGATCGCGCTCGAGCTCAAGCGGGCCCAGAACGAGGACCGCCTGAGGGAGGTCCTGAGTTGACCTCCGCCCGCGCAAAAGTTCGGCGCCGAACTATCGTCGTACGACCGCCGGAACGTTAAGAGCCGGCCACCGTATTCGGCACGCGGCATGGGGAACGCGATCGAGGTGCATCACCTCACGAAGGCCTACGCGCACGCGACACCGAAGCATCTCGCGCTCAACGACGTGAGCCTGACCATCCCTTCCGGACAGGTCTACGGGCTCATTGGGCGGAACGGCGCCGGCAAGACCACCTTCGTCCGGATCTGCGCGACCCAATTGGCACCCACGTCCGGGACCGTCCGCGTTCTCGGGCGGGACGCGCTCCGCACGCCCCGCGACGTTCGGAGCCGCATCGCGGCGGTACCCCAGGAGTCGCGACCCCTCTACTTCGTGCGCGTGGACGAGCTCATCTACACGTACCTGCGCATCCGAGGAATGGCTCGCGAGACGGCCCACGACCGAACCGAGAGCATCCTCGCCCAGCTGCAGCTGACGGGCGTGCGCAAAACCATCGTGAACCGGCTCTCGGGCGGGATGCGTCGTCGGGCGATCGTCGCGATGGTCTTGGCGACCGATGCCGAGCTCGTCTTCCTGGACGAACCCACGACCGGGCTCGACCCCATCGCCCGACGGGAGGTTTGGGCCGCGGTCCGTCGGGCGCAGGTCGAACATCGAACGATCCTCCTGACGACGCACTACCTCGATGAGGCGGAGGAATTGTCAGCGCGCCTCGCGTTGCTCGAGAACGGCGAGGTCCGTCTCGAGGGGACCCCGGCGGACATCCGTGCCCGGGTCGCGCTCCCGTTCCGCGTGACCATCGAAGGCGCCCCGCCGACATCGGACCTCGAACCGTACGGCACCGTCACGCCGATCGAGGGCGGATGCTTGGTCTATGCGCGAGAGCAGGAGTCGCGGGAGCTCGCGATGCTCGCCCTCAACCGCGGATGGAAGGTCTCTCTCGCCCCCGTGAGCTTGGAGGACATCTTCCTCCAGGTCGTAGGACGTCCTCTCGATGCGGAGGGAGACTCCCCGAACGCCGAGCCTGGGGCCGCCTACGCATGAACCCGAGGCACCGGCTCCGCTCCGTTCTCTGGCTCACGTACTTGAACGGCGTGCTGCCGATGCGCAGCCAGCCCCTCTACCTGATCAACCTCCTGGCGAGCCCTCTTTCCTTCCTGTTCTTCGTCACGGTGGCCTCGAACGGCGCCCTCTTCCAGTACGGAGTCTCCGGCGGCATGCTGCTGACCGTCCTCTCGATCGGCACGTCGCTCCAGTCCGACATGACGCATTATCGCCACGACCTCAAGCTGCAGGACGTGATGGTCGCCTCGCCGCTCGAAGCCCCCGTGTACGTCGCGGGGCTCGCGCTCAGCGAGCTGGTCTACTCGCTACCGGGCATGGCGCTCTTCGTGGCCCTGTGGATCGTGCACACCCCTCCCAGCGGAGCGGACATCGCGACGGTGATCGGAACGCTCCTCCTCGTGTGGGCGTTCGCCTCCGCCCTGGGGTTCACCCTCGCCACGTACTTCGAGGACGTGCGAGAAACGTTCGTGTTCGCGCCGCTCATCTCGCTCATCATGACCGTGCTGCCTCCGGTGTACTATCCTCCGAGCTCGCTTCCCGGGTGGGCGCTCCACCTCGCGTACCTCTCTCCGACCACCTACGCGGCCGACCTCCTCCACTACGCCTTTGGTCTCCAAACGATCCCGGGACTGGACCCGCTCGTCGATTGGGCCGTCCTGATCGCGTTCACGGTCGGGCTCCTTCTCCTGGCGACATTCAAGGCGCGCTGGCGCGAGCCATGAGGCCGGCGCGCAGGCGCACGTACGGGCACGTACGCTCGGACGCTCGAACGTTTTCACCAAGTCTTATGTACGCCTAGTCTGCTCGGCGCGTCCGTGTTGTCCAGTGTCGACTCGCGAAGCTTTGCCACTCCGGAGGAACGATACCAACACTGCGCGTTCTGTGGCAAGGACCTGGTCGTCCTTCCGAACGATCGTCGCGGGGGCGCCTGCTTCGATTGCCTTTCGTTGATGGGGGCGGTCCTCGTGCCGTGTCCCGACTGTGGCGCCGAGGTTCCTTCCGAGGTCATCGCCGGTGGATGCCCCCGGTGCGGTTGGTACCCCACGGGGGACGGGACGTTTCAGTCGTTCCTCCGCTAAGCTTATCGGGCCGCCCCCGTGGAACCGACGGGGCGTGCCGAGGTGGCTCAGTCCGGTACGGCGCGAGCTTGGAAAGTTCGTGGCGGTCAACGCCTCGGGAGTTCAAATGTCGGGGCCGGTCGAGCCGACCCGACGGAAATTCTCCCCCTCGGCGCCTCCGGTCCCGCCCGGTCTGTGGGGCCGCCATGAGCGTCCCCCCGCGCCAGGTGACCCCCGCGCTCCTCCAGGTCGATGCCATCCTGGGACGGCTCTCGGGCGTTCAAGCGATCGCGGAAGTGTGCCGATTCCTTCGGCACGAGTTTTCCCACTACCACTGGGTCGGTGTCTACCGGAAGGAGGGGACGGAGCTCGTGCTGGACGGATGGGAAGGCGACCAGCCCACGGAGCACGTTCGCATCCCGATCGACAAAGGCCTTTGCGGGCGGGCCGCCCGCGAGAACCGAACCGTGATCGTGGACGACGTGAATGCGGCGCCGGAGTACCTCGCGTGCTTCCTTGACACCCGTGCGGAGATCGTCGTCCCGATCCGCGCCACGTCGGGCGAGGTGCTGGGCGAGATCGACATCGACGGGAAGGTGGTCAAGGCCTACGACGTATCCGACCAGCGCTTCCTGGAGCAGGTCGCGGGGAAGCTCGCCCCCGCTTTGATGGCCTCGGCGGCATTGTCGCCGTTGAGCGGCGGAGCTCCTTCGCCATCGTCGTGAGCGCGGCGGCCCGGGCACCGGACGCGTCGAAGGGGGAGAACCGGCCACGCGGACGGGACCTCCGACGCTCCTTCCGAATCGATTGGGCGAGTAAGGTGAGCGCGCGTTGCACCTCGTCAACGATCGGTAGGTCCGCCGTTCTCGCGGTGCGGGAGAGAGGGTTGAGGTCGATCGCGATCACGCGCTTGCCCCACCGTCGGAGGGCTTCCGCGCGGTCGCCGTCCTCCAGGGGAATGACCACGACGTCGGCCACGGCGATACCGCCGGCGTCGACCCGCCCCCGGTCCGAATCGAGGCCGGGCACGCGAACGGTGGGGCGAAGCCCGAGCACGGGGGTGATCCCGACACGCTTGAGGCTCGCCTCTACGAGACGGACCCGACGCGGCGTTCGATGGAAAAGATTGACCTCGACCTGGAGCCCGGGGAGGGCGCGGACGACGTCCGCCACCTCCCGGGGGGCGAGGGCGGCAACGTTCCCGTTCACGCTGAGGACCGGTCGCCGCGCACGGACGAGCCATCCGGCGGCCGCCCGTATCGCCCGTCGAGCGGACGGGCTCGTTCGCTCTCCGAGGAGATAGTCGAACGCCTCGGCGCGACCCTGTGCGATGAGTCCTTCCGGGACCACCAGCCCCCTGCGCGACGCGGCCGCGAGGCGCGACCGGGTCTGGAGGCTCGCGTAGCGAGGATGAGAACGGGAAATTCGCGTCATCGCCCCGGGCGGTTAACCGTCCGCGGGCTCCGACGACGGCGACGAGCTCTCGGGGTCGGACCGCGTGGGTCCGCCGTTCGGTTGGGCCGTTCCCAAGTGCTGCTCCAGGGTGGCCACCCGCTGCTCGAGCGGAAGCAGCGCCTCTTCGATCGTCTTCTGAACCACGAGCTTGAGACTCTCTTCGAGCGCAACAATGTCGCGGCCCAGGTCGATGATCCGACGCGCGTTATCGTTCAAGAGGAGCCGTGTCTGCGTCGCGAGGCGATAGGTGTCCGCGACGTCGCGCTGCATCCGGCGCGCTCCTTCAGCGAAGGTCTCGATGGAGTCCCCGATCGGCTTCCACTTGACGTCGAGATTGTGATTCAGGGCCTGGATGAGGCGCTCTCCGAGCGCGGTTCCCTGCTCCGCGAGGCCCTCTTCGACCCTCCGGCCCACACCGGAATCGAGGGCGTCCAGCCGGGTCCGCACGTCCGTGGTGACGCTGTTCTCGAGGCTCTCGAGCCGCTCGAGCCGGTCGTTGACGGCTTCGAACCGGGCCAGGAGGTTCGAGTACGCGCTTCCGATGAGCTGGTCGATGTGGCCCTGGGAGATCTCGTCGGCCCGAAGCAGCAGATGGAGGACCCAGTGCTCGCGTCCCTTCGTTTCTTCGAGCGGACCGTGGTCGAGCCGGTCGCGGGATTCCCGGTTGTCGACGAGCTGCTGGAGTTCCTTGAGGATCTCCACCCGAAGCGTGGGTGGGGCGCTCGTCGAAGGGGGCCGCCCGCTCATCCCATCGTCATTGAGCCCTGCGCGTAAATAGACTTCTTCGAAACGGACGCGAGCCGGGCGAACGGGGATTCCACCTCAACGGGCACTCTCGCTCCCCATTCCACGTGGTCCGAGCGTACCCGAAGCCGGTGGGCGAGGAGGTGGACCCCGGAACGAGACGCCGACCGGAGGGCGCGCGCAAAGTCCGGATCGAGCGCACCGTTGGGGGTGAATCGTTCCGTGTCGTCCCGTTGAAGCGCAAAGATGACCGCGGCACGGATGCCCCGTCGTGCCGCATCCCGTAGCGCTAGGACATGGCGAGTTCCCCGAACCGTGGGCGCATCCGGAAAAAGGGAGTACTGCCCCACCCGCAAATTCGAGCTCTTGACCTCCACCAGCCACCCTGGGGAGCGGCCGGCCCGCTCGAACGACGCGAAGTCGAGTCGCCCTTCTCCCCATCGGGGCTCGGCCCGCCATGGCCCGGTCGGGAGTGGAGGGACCTTTCCCATCGCTAGTGCCGAGCGGACGAGAGGGTTCGCAACGCGAGAGTCGATCGATACGAGAGTCGGGCCCACTCGAACGGCCACCAGGTCGAGACACGTTCGACGCCCTTCGTGGCCGGCCGGTATGGCGTACCCCTCGGTCAGGCCCGAGACCAGGAGCTCCTCCATCCGTCCGGGGTTCGGCACGTGGGCGAGGGCCACCTCGTCGTTGGGAAGTCGAACCTGCGCGAGGTAGCGATTCGGGCGGGCCAAGAAAGTGACGCGGACGGGGCGGTCGGCGTATCGATAGGTCGGTCCCACCACGAGTCTCCGTCAGCCGAACCCGGGACCGAGAAGCTCCCGAGCAATCAGGAGCCGACGGATCTCTGAGGTTCCCGCTCCGATCTCGAGGAGCTTGGCGTCCCGGGCCAGACGCTCGAGAGGGTAGTCGCGCATGTAGCCATATCCTCCGTAGACCTGGATGGCATCGAGCGCCACCTGGGTCGAGGCTTCGGAAGCGAACGTCAGTGCGCTTGCCGCGGCTCGGCCGCTACGCTTGTCCGTCTCGACGCCGCTCAAGGCCCGATACATGAGAAGCCGGGAGGCCTCGAGCCGCGTGTGCATGTTCGCAAGCTTCTCCTGGATCAGTTCGAACTCACCGATCCGGTGACCGAACTGTTCGCGCTGCCGAGCGTAGGTGAGGGAAAGGTCGAGGCACTCCGCCATGATGCCGACGGGGATCCCGGTGAGGACGGCGCGCTCGACGTTGAGCCCGCTCATCATGACGGAGACACCCTCGTTCTCGCGACCGAGGAGTTGCGTCGCGGGAACGCGGCACTCCTGGAAGGCGAGTTCACCCGTCGGGGAGCCCCGCATGCCCATCTTGTCGAGACTACGCGAAACGCTGAAGCCCGGCGTCTCGGTACGGAGCACGAAGGCACTGATCCCGCGGGGGCCTCCCTCAGGGGACGTTTTCGCGTAGACGAGGATCGTGTCCGCGACCGGACCGTTGGTGATGAACTGCTTCGACCCGTTCAGAACGTATGCATCCCCTTGCCGGGACGCTCGTGTCTGGATCCCCACCGCGTCAGAACCGGCATCGGGTTCGGTGAGCGCTAACGCACCGATGGCGGACCCCGCGGCGAGGTCAGGGACGAATTCGGCACGCTGCTCCGTGTTTCCGTTCCGGGCCAGGCTGTCGGCGCACAGGTTGGAATGTGCCCCGACGGACAGCGCCAGCGCGGGACTAACTCGCGCGATCTCCTCGAGCACCAGCGCCTGAGCCAGGTACGTTAGGCCGAGACCGCCTACGTCCGTTGGCAGCGTGATGCCGAGGAATCCCTGGTTGCCGAGAAGCCGAAACAAGTCCTTGGGGAAGTAATCCTCGCGGTCCATCCGGTCGGCGATCGGAGCGACTTCCTTCCGGGCGAACCGGCGGGCGGCTTCCTTGAGGTCCGTCTCCTCCGGGCTGAGCGAGAAGTCCACGTACGAGTGTACTCCGAGGAGGCCAAACCGTTGTCGCCTCGAACTCGCTAGGTCGAGACGAGCCGCTGACCGATGCGAATCCGCCATCCCGGCCGAGGGCGGGGAAAGTCGGTGCGAAAGTGCGCTCCCCGGCTCTCCCTTCGCGTAAGAGCGGCCCGAGCAATCAGAAGCGCCGACAGGACCGCATTCGCCGTGGTGCCCGCGATCCCCTCCGAGTCCGGCGGCTCAAAGCGTCGTTGCCAGCCCTCGAGCCTACGGACCGACTCCGAGAGACCTGTTGGGGTACGGATGATGCCGACGCTCTTCCACAAGAGATTCCGGACGCCCTCGACCGTGTCCTGGCTCTCTACGATCCCTGCGCCGAGCACGCGGGGGATTTCGATGGTTCTGTCCGGCGCCAAGGGGGCGCCTTTCGTTCCGCGCTTGAGCGCACGGACCACCCGTTCGCCGAACACCAATCCTTCGAGGAGCGAGTTGCTTCCCAGCCGGTTCGCACCGTGAACCCCCGTCGACGCTACCTCACCCGCCGCGTACAATCCGCGGAGACTGGTGCGGCCCCAAAGGTCGGTCGCGACGCCCCCGATCATGTAGTGCGCCACGGGCGCAACGGGAATGGGGTCGCGGGATGGGTCTACGCGATGATGGGTCAAGAATCGACAGATCGTGGGGAATCTCGCGAGCAAGCGGTCGCGTCCGATCGCCGTGGCGTCAAGGTACACCGACCGGCCCCCGCTGCGGGCCAGTTCGGTCTCGATCGCTCGTGTGACCACATCCCGAGGGGCGAGCTCCGCGGCCGGATGATAGCGCGGCATGAACCGTTCGCCGCCGCGGTTTCGGAGAATGGCCCCTTCCCCACGGAGGGCCTCCGAGATGAGGAACCGGGGGGCGCCCCTGCGGAGGAACGTAGTAGGGTGGAATTGGATGAATTCCATGTCGTTCACGAGGGCGCCTCCGCGAAACGCGATGGCCACGCCTTCGCCCGTGGCAACGGCAGGGTTCGTCGTTTGCCGGTAGAGACTTCCGATGCCGCCCGTCGCGAGAACGATCGATGACGGGAACACCTCCTCGGTCCCTTCGCCGGAAGCACGGGAGAGTACTGCGCGAAGCCGACGGTCCGAGCCCGCATCGACGGCCCTCAGGATCGTCCGCTCTCGGGCCTCGATCCCCACCTCCCGCGCCCGTTCGCGAAGCGTTTCCTCGATGCGGAGGCCGGTGGCGTCACCCCCGGCATGCAGGATCCGGGAGCGAGAATGCGCTCCCTCGCGACCCAGGGAGATCTGGCCCTCTACGGTGTCAAACGGAACGCCGAGCCGAACCAGGTCGGCGATTCGCGGGGGAGCCTCGGAGGTCAGGACGCGGGCGGCGTTCGCGTCGACGAGACCGTCCCCGGCCCGAAGAGTGTCTTTATGGTGCAGGGCCACGGAGTCGTCCGGACCCAGCGCCGCGGCGATCCCCCCCTGAGCGTACCGTGTGTTCGACTCTTCGAGTCGCGATTTGGTCACGATGACCGGGCGCAGACCGAGCTCGCGAGCGCGAATAGCCACGTAGAGCCCGGCAATACCGCTACCGATGATCAGTGGGTTCGGCGGGAGCGGAGGCACGCCGACGGAGCTGACCACGCCCTCAAGACGATTTGGTCTCGGGGCCAGCACTCGGGGGTACACTCCGGTCGCTCGAAGCGGGCCGAGTCCAGCGGTAGATCGACATCGACGTGGTCGGGTGGAAACCGAGCTTCTCATAGAGACGCCGGGCGGGGTCGTTGTTCTCGGTGACCCAAAGCCGCACCCCTGTGAACCCGAGCGCCCAAAGGGCGCGGAGGGCCCAGCGAAGCAGGAACGTCGCGAGGCCGGTCCGCCGATGGGACGGCTCGACCATCAGGTCCAGAATGATCGCGGTCCGAGGGGACTGTTCACCCGCCAGCACGGCCCCGATGAGGGCTCCCTCCGTCGTAAGAGCGGCAGTTGAAGCCTCATCCAAGAACCGTCCCAGCAGGCCATCCAGGATCTGCTTCAAGACCCGGCGATCGCCCTCGAAGCTGTCCGACACCAGGGATTCGTCAGCAGAGCCCTGGAATGCTCGCATGTCCAAGTTCGTGAGGGCGTCGATCGGAATTTTCCGCAGAGCCCTCAGCTCCACTCCTTCGAGCGCTCGAGGCAATGGACCATCGTCCTGTGTGAGCGGTCGCTCGACCAACCAACGCACGAGAACGCTCATCGAGGGGTCGGATCGCACTTCGTCCCGAAGCCGTCTCTCCTCGTCTGAGGGAAGCCCAGTGGTGCCCACGTCGAGTCGCGTGACGTCCAAGGGGAGCTCATCCACAAGATGTCGCACCAGCCGCGCGGCCGCAGGGAGGCGGTCGGGGGACTCCTCCATGTGGACGTGGCCGTAGGCTCGCTGGTCCCGCAAGGAATAGAAGGCTAGGCCGACCAGGCGGTCCCCGTAGAGGGCGCACCATCCTGGAAGTGCCCCCGAGGCCAGGTCCCGGCCCGCTTCTTCGACCCAAGGACTCGGCAGGAACTCCCCCCGAGCGAGAAGCTCCACGCGCAGCGCGTGGGTCAATTCCATCAAGCGGTCAACGGGAGTTCCTGCGGCGGGTCGGAGACCCTCCGCGCCCACCATCGGCTCAGCCAATCGCTAGTGGCACGCAGTCGCGACGAAGAATCTGAGCCACGTCGGGAGCCACGGAGGCACGCTCGGCAGGATTCCCCAACGTATCCGTCGAATAGAGCTCGTCGGTGACGGCTTTGATGCGCTCGAACGCGTCGCGCAGGAAGAGTCCGTGGGTGCAGGCCGCCGCAATGTTCCCGACCCGTTGGGACTTGAGCAGCTTGGCCGCCTCCACGATCGTCCCTCCCGTTGTGATGACGTCGTCCAGGATGACCACGCTTTTTCCCACCATCTCGATTCTGTGGTGTTCCGGCAGTGTGAGCTCCACGTGCTCGCTGTCGATCCGGGTCTTTTCGAGAGCGATCCAAGGTTTGTCCAGGATCTGCGCCATTCGCTTCACTCGCTCGATCCCTCCCTTGTCGGGGGAAACTAGAAGGTCGACGGGTTGTTCGCGCAATCGTCGGGCAATCGCCGGGACTCCGCTCGCCTCGAACGCGGGCTTACGAAAGGCTCCGAGCGTCTCGGGGGAGTGGAGGTCCACGGTCACCACGGCATCGGCGTCGAGACCCACGTGTCGGCTCATCGCATGCGCACTGACGGCCTCGCCCGGGAAGAAACGACGATCCTGTCGCGCGTAGGCGAAGTACGGCACGACCACGAAGAGGCGTCGTGCCCCGGCTTCCCGGATGGCGTCCTCGAGGAGGAACAGCTCGAGAAGGTCGCGGTCGGTCCGCGTGGATTGCACGAGAACGACGTCCTCCCCCTCCAGTCGCCCACCGATTCGAACGTACAGCTCCTCGTCGGGGAAACGTTTCAAGAAGGGGACGCCAAAGGGAGTGTTACCGAGTTCACGCGAGATTCGTTCGGCTAACGACGTCGAGGCGGTCCCACCGATGACGTACACGAGGAGTTCCATAGCGGGGACTCCATTCGGCCCAAAAGGGTTGTGGGATGACGGGCTCGAGATCCGCCTGAACTCCCCCGGGCCTTTTCCTTGGAGATCCTTCGACACGGACTCCTTTCCACCGAGCAACGTGGGGCTCCATAGGGTCCGCAGCGAGCCAATTCCCTGTCAACTCCGTCCTGCGCTGGGACACCTGTCGAACACATGCATCGACATTAGACGAACATCCTTCATCAACGTTCAAGTAGGGGGACATGCCCGTTCACTCGACAGCATGCCAAATCCGCATCTGTGCGCATCGGACAGTGTTCGCTCTCGAAACTTCCGATCTCGGGGACGGCGGGCGGTGAGTCCGATCATCGCGACGATTCTCCTCGTCGCGGTGACTGTTGTCCTGGCTGCCCTGCTGTACGTCCTGGTGACGCAGGACATTTCCGGTTCTGCCGGTAAAGCCCCTATCTACGTGGGTTTCGGCAAGGCGGAAGCATCGACGGGCGCCCCTCCGACGGCCTACGACGACCTTGAGCTCTCGGTCAGCACGGGGGTCACGACCCACCAGTTCGGGGTCACGCTCTCCAACCCTTCCGGGGTCGGCGTCGCGGTGGCCACCACCACCGCCTGCGGCGCGACCTATTGGACCTGCACCGCCCCCGTCATCGCCGGATCGTGGTACGGGCTCCTGGTGAATTCTCAGGGCACCGTTCTCGACTCGTTTACTTCGTCCGGCTGGAGTTCTACCGTAACCGTCCAGGGCACCGACCTTATCCTCGTCTCGAACGGCCCGTACGCTGGGACGGGGGACGTGGTCGGGGTTTTCGGAACCAGCGGATCCGCGGTGAGCGGCTCAACCTCACTCTAAGGCGCGGGCCCAATCCGCCCTTTCGGGGT
>JBAUTP010000320.1:0-3035 GCA_049582265.1 Thermoplasmata archaeon | reverse complement strand
GCGCTGGAACTGCTTCAGGTCGTTCTGAAGTTTGGCGGGTAGTGCCACGGACGACGGAGGCCGGGCGAGCATCTTAAGCGCTTCGGCACGAACGCGCTCACCGTCGTTCCTCGGGGAGAGACTTCACTGTCCTCCGCGGGTGGGCCGAATTCTCGGTGCCGAGAACCAGATGCACCCAGGATAGCTCCGTGTTCAGCGCCGCCCGAAGAGCCGAAGTATCTTGAGCGGTCACGTGAATTCGGAGCGTCTGCCCCGTCCGACGGAGCCGGGAGTGGGATCTCGGGGTGGACCGACCCGATTCGGGAGACAGCGCCCGCAGGAGGAGCCGTGCCGATCGCTCACTCGGCCGGCGCACGACCACCGTCGCCGTCCACGGACCTGGAATCGTCACGTCTTCAGTTGGGGCTCGAGTCGACGCAGGACGCGTCCGGTTTTTTCGGCGGCCGCCTGGACGTATCGCGCCGGATCGAGGAGCTCGTCGATCTGGCGAGCGGTAAGGTACTGAGTAACGCGTGCGTCCGCTCGAGCACGGTCCGCGAGAGGGAGGCCGGAGCCTTCCTCTCGCGTCAGTTGGCGAAGAAGCTCATGGGCATCGCCCCGCGGGACGCCTCGCGCTGTCAAGGCCAAGAGGAGACTCTCGGTCATCACGGCACCCGAGGATAGCTCGAGGTTGTGGGCGAGCTGGTTCACGTCGACGCGAAGCCCTCGAAACACCTGAGTGAGCTTCGTCAGAACATCATCGCTCAGGACGAGCGCGTGAGGAATCACGATGCGTTCATTCGCGGATTGCGCGAGGTCGCGTTCGTGCCAGAGAGCCATGTTCTCGAGGGGAGGTAGGGAAAACGCCCGGATGAGGCGTGCGAGGGACGTGACGTTCTCCGTGACGACAGGGTTACGCTTCTGGGCCATCGTCGAACTTCCGACCTGGTGTGCTTCATCGAACGGCTCGGCCGCTTCCGCAATCTCGGGACGTTGCAGGTTTCGGACCTCGGTGGCCAATCGCTCGGCGGTGCCGGCGACGAGCGCGAGAAAATTTGTGAGCTCCGCCAAACGATCGCGCCCCACGATCTGGGTCGGGGCCTCATCGGCAAGGAGCCCGAGCCGGGCCATCACATCGGACTCTAACTTCTCCGCGTGGACCCCAAATCCAGCCCCGGTCCCCACCGCACCGGCCATCTTTCCCACCGCGAGGCGAGGAGCAAGTTCGTCCAACCGAACTCGGTGTCGAAGAACTTCGGCGGCACCACTCGCCATCTTGTAACCAAAGCTGAGCGGCACCGCGTGTTGACCGTGCGTTCGACCCACCGCGGGAGTATCTTCGTATCGACGCGCGAGGTCGACAAGCGCTGAGGCAAGGTCGGTGAGGTCCACACGGAGGACCTGAAGTGCCTCTTTTAGCTCGAGACCGAGTGCGGTTTCGGTGATGTCGGCCGACGTAGCTCCGTAATGTACCCACGCCCCAGCGTCGCCCGCCGCCTCTGAAAGCGCGCGCACAATGGCCATGACATCATGCCGAAGCTCGCGCTCGAGAGCGTCCACACGTTCCAGCGTCACTTTGCCACTGGAGACGGCCCGGCCGATGCCTTCCGCGTCGGACGAGGGGATCGCGCCGAGCGACGCTTGCGCAGCGGCCAGGGCCGCCTCCACGCGAAGGGCACGCTCGAGTCGGGCCTTCCGGGTGAACAGGGCTCGAAACTGAGGACGACCGTAGCGATACTCGAGCGGACACAGGAGATCGTCGGTAGGCCCCGTCACGACGCGCCGAGCAGGTGGGGCGTATATATTCGTGCCGCCGCCGAGTCATGCGGAACTGCGTCCTCTCCAGAGACAACGCAGTCGGAGGAGTTTTGACACCCCTCCCTTCCTCATGAGGAGCCTATGGTACGAATGCTCGTCGCCCTCGGCGGAAACGCGCTGGCACGAGCGGACGAGAAGGCAGATTGGGACACGGCGTGTCGCCATATGCACTCCACCGCCAATGCCCTCGCTCCGTTGGTGAAGAAGGGCCACGAGCTTCTCCTGACACACGGTAATGGGCCCCAAGTGGGCCAGCTGCTGGTTCAAAACGAACTTGCCGCCCGAGAAGTGCCGTCGCGCCCCCTGTACGTGCTTGACGCGGAGACCGAGGGTCAGATTGGGTTCCTCATCGCGCAAGAACTGACCAACGCGCTCACGACCGTTCGGGCACCTAGATCCGTCCTCTCTCTCATAGGAAGAGTTGTAGTTTCGCCACGGGACCCGGCGTTCCGCCGTCCGACCAAGCCCGTCGGACGTTTCTACTCGGACTCGGAAGCGCGGATTCTCAAAAAGTCGCACGGCTGGACCCTAGTGTTCGACGGTGCTCGCGGAGGATGGCGTCGGGTGGTGCCTTCGCCGCGGCCGCGAAGCTGGGTGGAGGCCGACGCGTTCCGAGTTCTCATCCGGAACAAGCTCCTTCACTCGGTCGTACCGGTGCTCATGGGCGGAGGAGGAGTACCGGTGATTCGGCGGGCCAGCGGAAAACTTGAGGGAGTGGAAGCGGTCGTCGATAAGGACCTGACCGCCGCTCTTGTCGCGCGAGAGACCCAATGTCATACTCTCGCAATCGTGACCGACGTGCCGGCTGTGGCCGTGGGCTTCCACCGTCCCTGGGAACGATGGTTGGGTGCCGTTCGTTCTTCGGAACTCGAGTCGTACTACGCGAAGGGAGAGTTTGGAGAAGGTTCGATGGCTCCCAAGGTTGAAGCGGCGCTCGATTTCTTGAAAGGAGGCGGGGCCGTAGCTGTGATCACCGACATTCCGTCGCTCGGCCGCGCGATCCGTGGTGAAGCCGGAACACGCATCACTCCGGGCTAAACCAGGGCGCGTCCTCATCGGAGGAACTCCTTTCGAACCAGTGAGCTGACTCCGCTCCCGTACTGCCAAGCCTTCTTGGGCGCCATCGCGAATTGGTCAGGCAACCCGATCGATTTCGCCATGGCGCGCAGGAGGGGCTTCATTCCCGTATCCGCGAAATGCTCCCGGAGCGGGACGCCGGCCACCGCGTTCCTCAGCGC
>JBAUTP010000319.1:0-10369 GCA_049582265.1 Thermoplasmata archaeon | reverse complement strand
GATCTTGGCACCCAGCCCAGCCCTCATCGAGATACGGTCACTGATCTCGCGCCCTCCATAGATGTGGGAAACGCTCAGGTTCGTGTTCGAATTCCGGCCGTCGTACAGACCATGAGTCGGGACGGCTTCGAGCCCCCGGGCGGTTCGAACCTCATGAAAAAGTGACGCGGCGTGCTCTCGGACCCCGCCGATCCCGTCACAGGAATGCGATCGAGGGCGTGAGCAGTTCACAGAGGTCGGGGTGCGCCCCCCGCGCCATCGTCCTTTCGCGTGAATCTAGATCGAGGATCGTGGCCGGAAAGGAGTGGGCTATCACCGTGGGGGTGTGCCAAAGGTCCTCAGCTGGCTCGAGGCACGCTGCCTCGTTCAACTCGGTATGACTCGAGGATTCTCCGGGTTGGAATCCACATCTCACCTCCCCTTCACTCTTGGTTGGGGAGGGAATCAAAGAGCCAGTCGGCGATGGGCGGCTCGACGTCCATCTGCCAGGGCAGAGCGTTCAGCTCACCGCGGTGCTGCAACTCATGCTCGATCAGGTGATACAGGGTTTCGCGCACGGGGGCTTCGAAGTCCTCTTCCCACCACGGGGGTGCCTTCTTGACGAGGTAGTGTCGGTCGAGGTCGTCGAGCGTCAGGTCGGCAAAGAATTGGTCCACCTGCTTCTCGGTCACTTCGTTGAGCCGGCGAACATCGGAGAGAGAAAGGGGCTCGGGGGCGTCGAATTTGGACCGGCCTCCTGCATTGTGGAGTGTGGACATGCGGTCCAACCACGAGGAGAGGCCACCCAGGGTGTGCGTGAAGATGTCAACGAGTGACGGGAAGGAGGCCCCCCGGCCCCTCGACAGATCTTCGGGAGACAGTTTCGACAACGTCCCAAGGTACGTCCTTCTTGCACGCGCATTGTAATCGTACCACATCTTTAGCGATTCAAGCTCGGAAACGCGAGCCATCGCCTTACCTGCTCGTACCCTCTGGGGGGTCCTTGACCAACGCCCCGAATGACGACTTGCGTTTGATCTTGCCGTTCTCCAGCTCGAAGATGTCGACAAATCGGACCGAAAAAGAGCTCCCATCCTTCTTGGTCACGTGCGCGGTGCCCTCAGCAACCACTACGTTGTTCTCCTCGGTCAGTCGATGGACCTCGCCCCGGAGTTCGTTGTCTCCGTAATTCTTGAGGTAGGCTTCCTTCCCCCGTGTGATGGCTCCCGACGAAGGGACGCCGTCGACCCACTCTACCCACTCTACGTCGTCCGCAAGAAGTGGACCCCGCTTCGGCTTGTCGGACGTCGTGAGGTAGGTCTCGACGAGCTTCTTGTTCGGGCTCATGATGGCCGAGACAGCTGCTTCGATATTTATCCGCGTGGGATTCGCAGTGATGACCACCGAGCCGACCGGAATTTGCGAGCCATAGGCCACGACTTTGATCACGCCCACAGCAGCCGGCAAGAAGGGCAAGCCTAATTTTTGGATGGGCGAGCCGCGGTGTACAATGATCCTGCATTGTCCCCGATGGACACCACTTTTGCTATCAAATCCCGACACACTCTAGGTGCGTGTCACGATCATCGGAGGATTGGAAGTTTCGTTCCGTGCCTTGCCTGGAGATAAGGGGTTCCCCTCAACATCCCCCTCCGACTGAGGGGTTCGGCGCCGGGGCCGCGCTCCGGTCCGGACCATGGCTCGTTCTCTAAGCAACACCTCCATGTTGGCTGCTTCGGCGCTCGTCTAACGGACCGGGCGTGCCATGGGGGATCATACAATCGACGCAACAACGCGCCGACCCCCACAGGCTGGCGCCCTCCGTGCGGTTAGCCCTGGACCGCGTGCCGGTTCTGCGGCCGAAGCTTACCTCCGGGGCTCCACCCCCACGCAGAATGGCGGTCATTCGGTGTTGGGAGTCGCAGGTTCCCGAAGGTTCGGATACACGTGGGCCGGGGCAGATTCGAGTCGCCCGGTAGTTCGAGTATCGTGAAAAGTGTCTCTGAGGGGGGATTCGAAACCCTAGCGGTTCCGACCCCGGAAAAAGGAGGCGGGACGGTTCGAAGCAGGCGGCGACCCGAAGGTCACGTTCGGAGTCGCACCGACGACGACGTTCGCCTTGCCCGGAATGGTCCTACTCCCGGGCGGGACTTGTTCCCCAGGCCCCGGCATCGACCTCGACGGCGTTTCCTCACGGAGCCCGCGTTGGATATCGGAGGTGGGGAGAAATTGACGGAGGGCTTTATCCCCCAGACCTGCTCCTCGACCCAGGTGTACTGACATGGCGTTCATCGACGACCTGAGCATAGTGATCGACTTACTGATTCTTCTCTGCGCCGGAGTGTTTTACACCGGTGCGCTGGTTTGGTTCGAGTTCCGCCGAAAGGACCCCATTCGAGCCTACGTCCATCTGCGCGGGGGTGCGACGCTGCTGGGGTTCGTGGGGGTGCTCATCGGGTTTTTCGCCGTTTGGGGCGAGCTCACGTGGCCGATCAATGGCTTCCCAGGCGCCGGGTCATACGACCTGTTCTTCTTTGACGTTCTGATCTTGCTCACCTTCCTCCTCATCGGGTTCGCCACCATGGTCTGGATGAGGTTACCGACTCATTTTGCGGGTATGTTTTCCGTCGTCATTGGGCTAGGGGTGTTGTTCTATGGGGTCCGTGCGTACCAGATCAATCTCACGACCGACCCACTCGAAACATTGCTGTTGTACCTGGCCTTTGGCGGGGTCGCGATTCTCGCCTACCCGGCGACCCTCTTCATCGACTGGTTCGTGGTCGGCCCGCAGGTCCCTGGAACGGACCCACTTCCCTCGCCCCCGACTCCGAACTATCCTTGGCTTTGGAAGGTCTTGCTGGGACTCTTCATGCTCGCTGTGATCCTGGCCGGCGTCGCCGCCGTCCTGTACGGGATCGACATCGTATGGTCTCACCTCGCGAGCCCGCCCTGAGTCGGGAGAACTCATTCGACGAGGAGACTGATCGAGAAGCGGGGGGGAGGTTGCCACTCCCCGCCCGTCGGCGGCACGGCCAGGTGCTGCCACGGCGTTCCTCGGGGGGTTAGCCCCTTAGGAGGCTTTGCTGTGCCGACGATGGGACACGTGATTCTCGGACGCGAGCCCATGGGGTGCCGGTTCCGGGGGCATGGGGGACCGACCGTCCGCAACGCCCGTACGCGAATGCGCAGTAGCGAGGCAGCGATTCGTTTTGAGTCGTGAGGCGTGAGGCAACTCGCATGAACCGCGCTTGGGCCAAGGGAACCGAGCCGGCCGCGGTGCTCGTCGATGGCTCTTCCATTACGATTCGACCGGTGACGTCGGACGATCGTTCGTTGTTGGCCGACTTCGTGAACCACGTTTCCGAGGACGCGCTTCAAGGTCGGTTTTTCAGTGGCCGCGACAACAAAGATTCCCAAGTCGAATTTCTGCTATCCAGTCCCACGGTGTTTCCCCTGGTCGCGATCCATCAAGGAAAGGTGGTCGGACACGCCGCCTATTATGTGACGTCGGAGCGGCACGCTGAACCAAGTGTGATCATCGCCAACGAATATCAAGAGCGGGGGCTCGGAACGCTCCTCCTCGAGCGTCTCGCTGAGGCGGCCAGCCGAAGCGGGGTGACCGTTTTCGAAGCACTCGTGGAGCCGGAGAATCTCCGTATGATTTCCGTGTTCCAAGATCTCGGGTTCAAGACGAGCCTGAAGGCAGAGCCAGGGCTGGTGCGCATTACGTTTCCCACATCGTACCGTCCCGAAGTGCTGGAGGCCTTCGATCGCCGCGAGGGCATCGCCGCCGCCAAAGCGGTCGAGCGATTCCTCCGTCCCCGAAGTATCGCCGTCATCGGTGCCGGCCGAGACCCGGAGACCGTCGGCGGGTCACTCTTTCATAACCTCCATTCCGGCTACAAGGGGACGATCTACCCCGTCAATCGTAGCACTACCCTGGTTCAATCCGTCCCGGCGTATTCCTCGATACTGGAGTGCCCGGGGCCGGTCGACCTCGCGATTATCATTGTCCCGGCTCCGGCGGTACGGGCGGTAGCGGAGGAGTGCGCACGGAAGGGGATACGATCGCTCGTCGTGATTTCCTCCGGGTTCTCGGAAGCCGGACCTGTGGGGGTGGGCCGCCAAGACGAGCTACTGGGAGTCTGCCGCTCGAACGACATGCGCCTCATCGGTCCGAATTGCATGGGTCTCATTAACACGGATCCTGAGGTCCACCTGAACGGACAGTTCTCGCCCTACTGGCCCCCCGTCGGCCGGATCGGCTTTCTCTCCCAGTCCGGAGCCTTAGGCATCGCGATGATCGATTACGCGCGCCGGCAAGGTCTTGGGATTTCGAGCTTCGTCTCCGTCGGCAACAAGGCGGACGTATCGGGAAACGACCTCATTGAGTACTGGGAAAATGATGTACGGACCGATGTACTTCTTCTGTATCTCGAATCGTTCGGGAACCCCCGAAAATTCGCCCGCCTCGCGCGACGGGTGTCGCGGAAAAAACCGATCATCGCGGTGAAAAGCGGACGCTCGGCCGCAGGATTTCGGGCAACCCAATCCCATACGGGAGCGCTGGTCGCGGCGTCCGACACATCGGTCGACGCGCTGTTTCGACAATCAGGGGTCATTCGCACCGATACGCTGCGCGAGATGTTTGACGTCGCGGCGCTCATTTCGACCCAGCCGGTCCCTCACGGGAACCATGTGGTCGTCGTATCGAACTCGGGGGGCGCAGCCATCTTGGCGGCGGATGCCTGCGATACGTTAGGTCTGGAAGTGCCCGAGTTAACCGCTGCGACCCAGGAGCGTCTCCGGACCTTCCTAAGACCGGACGCGTCCGTTCGAAATCCCGTCGATATGACCGCGGCGGCCACGCCCGACGATTATCGACGTTGCCTTGAGGCGGTGGAACCGGAGGTCTCGATGGACGCTCTTCTCGTAATCTTCATTCCTCCCGCCGGGATCCCACCGGAGTCGGTCGCCCAATCCGTCCTCGAGGGGGTGCGGAACCTGAGAGGCCGGATTCCCGTTCTTAGCTCCTTTATCGCGAGTCCGGGACTACCGAGTCTTCTCGGCGAAGAGCCCCATCAGGTTCCTACCTATACCTTCCCCGAGAGCGCCATAGCGGCCCTTGCCCATGCGGCTCGATACGGGGTCTGGCGAAGCACGCCCGAGGGGGTTCCCCCGAGCTTTCCGGAGATTCGGAAGACCGAGGCGGCGGCCGTCCTCGCCTCGGCGCTCCAAGCGGAGCAGGAGTGGCTCACCTCGGCGCAGACCGACGCCGTTCTCGACTGCTATGGAATCGCGCGGGTCCGCACCGTCATCGTCCACACGCCGAGAGAGGCCGCGCGGGTGGCCGAAGAGATAGGCAGCCGAGTCGCTCTCAAAGCGATCGCACCAGGATTGGTCCACAAAACGGAGGCGGGCGGAGTGCGGTTGAACCTCGAAGGTTCAGCTGAAGTGGCGCAGGCGGCCGAGGACATAACGAGCCACGCGACCGGTCTCGGGCTCTCCGTGTCCGGATATCTCATCCAACCGATGGTGACCGGCGGGATCGAGATGCTCGTCGGCGTCGTTCAGGACTCGCTTTTTGGCCCGGTCGTGGTGTGCGGCGCGGGCGGTGTGACCGCGGAGTTACACAAGGACTTTGCTGCTCGCCTGCCCCCCTTGTCCGACCGCGATGCGCGCGAGATGGTAGGATCGCTGAAGACGTACCCCCTACTCGAAGGATACCGGGGCGGCCCCCACTACGACCGCCCCGCTCTCGAGGAGGTCATCCTCCGGGTGGGAGTGCTCACCGAAGACCTTGCGGAGGTGGCTGAGCTCGACCTCAATCCTGTCATCGTGATGGAGGCCGGGCAAGGGGTCCGTGTGGTGGACGCTCGAATCCGCATCGCTGCATCGGCTCCATCGCTTCCGGCGCCGGCCCCCGCCGCTTAAGGACCGGCTCAGAGCCTCGAAATGGCCCCCGTCGGCCCGCGGCGTCCGTGGGTCATACCCCACGACGTGCGATGACCGGCGATAGGCTTCAACGCATCGTCGTGCGGCCCCGGTGGAAGGGGCGCGGGACCCTTATGCCCGCTCTTCGTCGACGAAACGAACGAGCGGACTAGGCATCCTGGAAGGGCAACGACATTTTCCTACCCCGCGGACCGAGCCGTGTTCGGGGGAAGAGAGCTCCCCGGGTCGGCCGCAGCCCTGCCCCTAACGCGCCGATCACGTCGCTCCGAGTGACGATACCAACCAGCCGGTGTTCCGCATCCACGACGGGAAGCCGGTTTATGTGATATTGATCGAGAAGGTGTAACGACTCGCTGAAGGTGGTGTCTTCGTCGACGGTGACGACCTTCCGGGACATCCGCTCGCTGACCCGGGCATTCTTGAGGCGCCGCCGACAGGACTGAAGCAGGCTCGGTCCGCGTTCCGGTCCCGAATCGAGCAGCAGGTCGAGAAACCCCCGTGGGCTGACGACGCCGGTGGAGTGATGCAGGTCGCGAAGCAGGTCGACCTCGCTGATGATCCCGACCACGTGGTCCGTCTTGTCGACGACCGGCAGGCCGGAAACATGGAACGCTCGCATCAGATACGCGGCCTTGTGCAGCTTATCGTTGGGGTACGCCCTGAACACGTCGCGGCTCATGATCCGGGAAACGGGTTCGTGCGGGTCCATATACATTGGAAAGGCGGGCTCGACTACTTGACGCACGGCTGAAATTGAATTGACGTTGAGGGCGCTCGCCTGCTCCTCCATCGTGCGTGGATCCCCCGCCCGTGGGACCTTTTCCCTAAGGGACGAGCTTAGGGCTCGGCCGTTGAGCGGAAGGCGCCCAACTGGGGTAGCACGCGGTTGGCCTCGTCGAGAGATCGTTGCGTGTAGGTTCGAAGGCACCCCTCTTGCTCCGAGGTCAGGACGAGCGCGGGCCAACCCCAGTGAACGACCACAGAACTTCCTTCCTTGACGGTAGGAAGGGCGCGGGAGTCGTAGCGGACCTTCGCTTCCGTTTCACCGCCCCACGTGAGACGACCAGCCCTGATGCGCAGGTTGGGGCGGCGAATCGACAGGGTATTCGGGTCGCGTCCCAGAACGGTCGCCCATGCAGGTCGACAGGCTTCGACATTGGCGAGCGTGGTCGCTACATGTCCCGTTACGGCACCGACGCCAACGAACGCCACATGGAACATGTGATGGGGAAGCGGGTGGATTGTCAGATGTTCCGTGAGATGGCCGACGAAGGAGCGGGGGAGACCCCGGTGATGGAGGTCTTCGAGGAGAGCCCGAAAGTCCTCCGGCCCAAAGTCGTCCAAGAGCTCGTTCCCGATCCAGTACGCTTCGACTACGCGCCGGTCGAACGGGTCGAGGCCGTGCTTGTGTCCGATGGCTCGAAGGTACGGCATGAGCGCCTCGAACGCCTCGAGCGCTCGCCGCGCTTCGGGATCTCCTCGATCCGAAACGATGGCTCGGTAGAGGAAAGGTTCGGCCTCGTCAGGCCCGCAGAAGCGTAGACGATTCGTTGCAATGCTGAACCGCGCGGCGAGCGGGACTCCGTCCATCCTAGGCTGAGGGTCGGAACAACACGGTCGACCGAGCGTACTCCCAGGCGGAGCGGAGGGTCTGCCTTCCGGTGGCGACGATAACACCGATGGCCACCGTGACGGCCCCCACTGCCTCGAGCACGGTCGAAGCACTCCCTCCGATGGTAACGGCCAGGAGCCAGGTGATGGGGAAGCCCAGGACGAGCACCGACGTCGCTACTCCGAGGTCGACCCGCTTCAGCCCGGCGTACCATGACACCACGAATCCCGAGAGCAGCGCGGCGCTGATGGCGACCCATTCCCACTGGCCCCCATTGAGAGAACCCACCGCCGAAAACTGGGAGGTCGCGCCCAGGTAGAGAAGCAGAAAGATCGCGCCGAATCCCATGCGGCCGAGGGACACCGTCCCACTGGGAAGGTCCCGAAGCGTGCGTTTAGAAATCGTGTATTCGACCGCCCACAGGACCGTGGCCGCGAGCACGTAGCCCGAACCATTCGTCCACAGCGGTGTCGTAAGCGAGAGCAACAGCAAGTTCCCGCCGAGAAGGAGCGTTGCGGCGACCACGTACCGCCACCGGAAACGTTCGCCCAAGAAGACGATCCCGAGTACGGTCGCCATCAGAAAGAGAGTTCGGTAGAGGAAGGAGGCGCTCACGCCCCCTCCGGCAGCCGTCGCCAGCTCCAGCCCCCGGAAGAACAGCAAAAAGGGGATTCCGCCACCGACGATGCCGATGGCTACGAGGCGGCCCCAATCTCTCGCTCGAAGGTGAATTTTCGGCCCCCTCCGCGTCGTCGCAAAAAACAACGGCACCAGCAAGACGGCCACTGCACAGTTTCGCACCGTCACGAAAGCATCCGAATTCGTTCCTCGAACGGCGTAGAGGTTCACAAACGTCGAGATGCCACTAATGATCGCCGTAAGAAGCACCAGAAAGAGACCGGTCGCCGCCGGTGGCCCGCGTCCGGAGAGGGCGGCCGCTCGCGAATCCATAGCGCGACTGGACATGACCCCACTCCCTTATGGGAGCATCGCACGGCGAGTGACCCGCGTCCCCAACGCCTAACGAGACGTTCTCCTCACGAGGAGGAATCGACGGGAATCGAGACGACCTCTTCCAGCTCGCGAACGTACCGAAGGGTCTCCTGCGCCTCCTCCTCGCTCAGGCGCCGGATCGCGAAACCGGCTTGGACGATCACATAGTCCCCCACCCGGGCCTCGGGGACGTAGACGAGTTGGGCCGACTTGATCGTGGATCCGAAATCCACCTCCGCCACGGGGAACTGCCGGTCCAACGTGGAGATGCTCCGGATCTGCCCTGGGATTGCTAAACACATAGTTCCGGTGCCCGAACCTCCAAGGCCAACCATCGAACCCTCATGAGGTCACGGGGAACGCTCCGAGCCCGGATGGGCATCGACCGATTCCATCACATCGACACGAGTGAGCACGATGCCCTCGGCCCGTGGGTCGTTGAGGTCCGAAGAGATCTCGATCTCCAACTGGGAATCCTCCGCCGGGGTCCCCTTGACCGTGAGGGACCAACGCGATCGTAGGGTTTGATCGGAGACATGGGCGAGAGCGCCGACCCAGAGTCGTACGCGCAGAATTCGTAGGGGCTCTTCCGTCGCCCCGATCTCCGAGAGTTTGGCCCGCAAATTGCGTAGCAGAGCTTCCTCATGCATTGCGCTCTCCCGGGACGTGGGTCGGATCGTAGGAGGACGAGTGTTTCCGAACCTCGTCCTCGATCGCAGAGGCCACCGGTCGGAGCGCCTCGGCCACCGCAGGGGAGAGGGGAGCGCCGGGATCGAACGTCACTCCCTCGATCCCGTAGATGACGAGACACTTTGGCATCCGATGAAGGGTCTGCGCAAGCGCGATGGCGTGACCCAGCGAGATCCCGTGGTTCGACGTTAGCACCGGAAGAAATGGTGGCAGCGGATCCCTGCCGACGACGAGGCGGTGTACGGATCCTGGCGCTCCCCCTCCTCTTACGGCGTCGACGACCACCGCCAACCCCCATCCCTCCCAAAGGTCGAGAAGTTCGGTGCTGTCGCCCCCTCCCTCGGCAACGGATCCAACGCCCGCCAGTCGCGGGCGAAGGAGGCGAGCCACGAGGAGCCCGGAAGCATCGTCGCCGCGATGTTCGTTCCCCAGGCCGATGACGATCGCGGGTGTCGATACGGAGGCTCGTTCGACCCCGGAGCGGGTTTCTACCACGGCATCAGCTCCGGACGAGGTCGAGGGTGAGAAAGTGCGTAGCGCAGGAGATACATGGGTCGTGATTGCGGATCGCCCGTTCGCACTCGTTCGTTAAACGGGCCTCGTCAAGATCCGAAGATTGGTTTACCACATCTCTCACGTCATCCTCGATGCGTTTCTGATTCTGGGAGGTGGGAGGGATGATTCGAGCTTCCTCAATGAGGCCGCTCGCGTTGAGACGGTAGCGATGGTAAAGGAGGCCGCGGGGAGCTTCCGTGATAGCCGCGCAGTTCGCGCTCGTGAACGGTCCTTCGCTCTCGTCCCAGGATCGGTCGGGCTCGTGGTACCGGTCGATGATCCGAAGGGCTTCGTCACACGCTTGGACCATCTCGACCGCGCGGACCACCACGCTCCGGAACGGGTTGCGGACCACGGGTTCTAGTCCCACTTCCGCGATCATCGCTCGGGCGCGGGGACCGAGACGGTCCCGGTTGAGAGCGTAACGCGCCATGGCCCCGACCAGGTAGGAACCCCCACCGTTACGTACGCAGTGGAGTGCGTTCGAGTGCGGCACTTGTACCTCGTGGAATTCCTCTTCGAATCGCGAGACGGGGATATGGAGGCCCCGATTCGACACCACGTCACCCTCGTTCATCGGATATT
>JBAUTP010000318.1:0-1802 GCA_049582265.1 Thermoplasmata archaeon | reverse complement strand
CCTTCGATGAACCCGCGGGCACCTATCCTTACATCGTTGCGTCGGTGGATGGATACACCGCATCGCCCCCGTCCGGGATGGTCACTGCGGAAGGCCCTACCATCGTCGACATCACCTTCGTTACTCCCCTCGCCAACCTGTTCCAGTTCGGCCAAACGTTCGACGACAGCGTCCCTTCCGAGAACGTCTGGGAGTGGGAGTTGACGGACCACGTCAACATCACAGGGCAGATCCTGATGCTGGGCGAGATGGACTTCACGGTGGGTGGGAGCAATTCGGGGGAGGTGGCGAACATCACAGCGTACGATACTGCGAACGAAGTCACCGGGGGGGTCTTTACCGGCTTCAACAGCGGGTCCTGGAGTTATGAAACGGGATACAATTCGAGTACTCAGGTCGGAAACCAGTTCATCTTCCTCATTTTTGGATATGATACGCTGGATGACGTCACGGTGACGCTCGAGTGCCCCGGTACAGACTACGGCGGAGCCGTCTCGGTCACCATCAGCGACTGACGCGCGGCTCTCGAAAGAAGCCGCACGAACTTCCTGGCATCCCTCCCGATTGAGAACCCGGCCGCCGCATGCCTCCGGTTGGGCCGATGCGGTGCGGCAGGGCGGGGGTCGAGGCTCTGGGCTTGTCATTCGGACTCCGTAACCCAACTCGCTGGTTTATGACGGGGACTTCTGCCATCAGGGTTCACTGTCCTGGGGGCCAACTTCGCTCCCGCCGGGCAGCCCTGAGGTCTAGAGCCCTCCGACCCGATCCGGTCTTCCTACGGGTTTAACGATCTGATCGAGGCTGCGAGCAGCCCATCGTTCCCCCATTTGCTCCAGCACGGCGTGGAGGATCTCATGTGAAATGGTTTCCCCAATCGATAGCTCTTGGGCGGGATCGGGGAGATTGAAGATCAAGACCCGGTTGGCCCTATAGTTAAACGTAGCATCCACCCGTTCGAGCGATGACGGATCACGCCCGAGCTCTCGCAGAAACGACCTGGCACGAGATTCCCAGGCGAGATACTCCGCCCGAGAACCAATCTGGATGGAGGGCGAGCGGAAGGCATGGATTCGGTGAAGCACGCCAGCAATCTTTCGGAAGGAGCTCGTGACTCGGGAAGGTAGCACGCAGACCGGCTGCGCGGGCACGACCGACCCGAGTTCCCGCTCCGAGGACAATCCAACCCCCCACTGCGGGTTCTATGCGGAGTTGTTTAAGAGCTGATATCGGTCTCCGAAGTGAAGAAGTAGCCTCGGGAGGAACGAAGCGAGCCGATGCCGCGCAGCAGATTCGAAGATAAATCCGAACGCTACCCGAGGGCCAGCTCCCCTCTCATGAGGCTGCAACGCCTCATTGGGACTTGGACCATGACGGGCCGTACCCTCGACGCCAACGAGGACGACATTAGCGGGAGGGTTACCATCGAGTGGTTGCCGGGAGGATTGCTCATGCATCAGAGAAGTGAATTTCGTTTCGGGAAGTTCGACGTCAAGAGCCTAGAGATCGTCGGCTATGACCCCGTAACGAAGACTTTTCCATCGTATGTTTACTCGGGGGTCGATGATGATCCCCGCCTGTATCGCTGGGACATCAAGGACGACACGGTCACCCATTCGGGGTTAGGGGCGGTATTCACTGGGACGTTCAGCCTGGATGGGAGGACGCTCACGGGCGGTTGGAGACCCGAGCCTGGGACGGAAGCCTCCGCAGGAAACTCCTACGACGTTATGATGGTACGGGTCGAGTAGAGTGACCTCCTGCGTCGCGCCACGTTTGGATAAGGGATGCAAGGACTACAGGAC
>JBAUTP010000317.1:0-2089 GCA_049582265.1 Thermoplasmata archaeon | reverse complement strand
GGGAGACGAGATCCGGCCCGAATCGAGAGAACACCTCGCTCACGGCGTGCTGAAACTTTCGAAAGATCAGGGAGGAATCGTTTGGGGGGCCCGAACGTAGCTTTTCAAGTGCAACGACCGCGGCCGGCTGAAGCAGCCGGTATCGACCCTGTCGCACCCGAACGGCCCATCCCTTACGCACTAACTGGGACAAAATCAGATTGGTGCGGGCAGGCGGCTCACGCAACGTCAATGCCGCAGCAGAGTTGTCTATCGTTTCCGAAGGAAAGGATTGCAAGAGAGTGCCATAAGCGCGACCAAGCCACGGAGGAAGCCATACCATGCGTCCAACACATAATATTGTAGGAGTATATTTCGACTCTGGGCCCCTCCCAGCAACGCGTTCGCGAAGGCAAACTTCTCTGTTCCATCCACGCCCGCACATTCCTCGCCTCACCGGTGGGCGTTCCTTACCGCATCTCAAGATGTCCTAAGTCTGAACTGATCGGTGTCGCTCGCCGATCGATTGCCCTCTGGTCATCCAATCTTCCAAAGACGACCATCCCGGGTGAACTCTTCAAGCCCGGGTAGATGGATCGGGACTCCGTCGCCTCAGAGTAGTTGGAGCGATTATTGGGCACTGCTAACTTTAGCCGGCAGACCTTATGAATGGAGCAGTCATCGTTGCCATTCGTTAGCCCTCTTTCTGACTGAGAATTGCAGCAGTCTGGTCTCTGCTCAGGACGACCCCCGCTCATTGGCGGCCAATCGTGAGGGTCTGTCCGCCGCCTCATCATCCACGGCTTCCGGGGAACCCGACAGCCGAGACGTGTCTCCCATTCGCTTGTAGAATCCGGTCCGTGGGCCGAATCCAAGCAAACGAATCATCAACCCATGTACTGCGAAGTAGGCGCGTCGTTGTGGGTGGCGCAACTTGAGTTTCCAAAGTCGCTCGGACCCTCGGAGTTGTTCCACAACAAAACCGGGTCCACCTCGAAAAGGGTTGGTCCTCAGCGATCGAATCGCATCTTCGAAATCATCGCGGTCCCGATCCGATAGGGCAAGGTACTCGCTTCGAGCCTTCGGATGGAATGAAACCGAATAGCTCAAGGCTGGGACCGAGAACGCCGACCGGTGTGACTGGACCGGAATACCTCTTCACCAGGCACATCCTGATCCGCCGTCTCGGTCGCGCGCCGTTCCATCTCCTCGACCCACGAGTGAGGAACATATTCCTCCGCCATTTCTTGGAGGAAGTCGTCCCAAGTTTGGTCCGCGGTCTTCAGCGCTCTAAGCCGGCGAACGACATCGGCGTGTACGGGAATCGAGGTGATAGGATTTGATGACATGTACTTGGTCATATGTGATGGTACGTTATAAACGGTGTCGCTTGTGATCTGCGTACAGCGACCGACCAGCCTTCATGCTGCTCAACGTCCCGTGTGCGTCCGGCCGCCGCCGAAATCCATTGTCGCCCTTCTAACGCGAGGGAGTAAGTCCTGCTTGGCCTGAAGGGCTCGTTCCGGTGAGGCTTCCGACTCCAAAATGAGCGCATCGAATCCGAGAGGTCTCCAGCGGGCAGGGTAATCGACTCATTATCATGGCCCATCACCCGAAGAAGCTGATTGACATGAACCGAATCGGTCCTTGGGATTCTGGACCAACCTGCGGGTTGCCTCAGGTAACTATACGGATAGCAGGTCGCCGACTCGTGATCTAACTCCCACCGCTCGAACACAGAGTGGCTTTCATCACGAGGAGGAATCGGGCTCGGTGCCAATCAGTAAGTTTCAAGTGTGAGGCCGGGAACCCGGTCAAAGTCAGCATAGAACTTGGCGAAGAGGCATTTCAGGGCCTAGCTCCACAGTTTTCGCATCTTCCCCGCACGGCTACGATCCGCGTTGCGGAGATTGGAGTAGATTCGGTCGAGTTCTTTACGTTCCTTGTCAGACATGTCGCTCCACATGGCACCGAAGGAGGCTATGGGCCGCCGAGGGCGTGCCAGTCGCTTGACCGCGTCACTGAAGCTCTCGTCCGCCCGCTTCTGGTGTTTCAGCAATTCGTACGCCTCGGTCTCGAGAGCCACCGTCTTAGGGGACATATGTCTACC
>JBAUTP010000316.1:0-7796 GCA_049582265.1 Thermoplasmata archaeon | reverse complement strand
GTCAAGGACCGACCCGCCTCTCGAATCGTCCTGGACGCTCTGCGTGACGGCCGGCTGACCGGCGGTCGGACACTCCTCGATGCGTCCAGCGGCAACACCGGAGTGGCGTACTCCATGTTGGGAGCCGCCCTGGGTTTTCCGGTAGAGCTTTGCGTCCCTCGGAACGTCAGCCCCGAACGGCTCCAGCGGATGCTCGCCTATGGTGCTCGCCTTGTGTTTACGGACCCCCTCGAGGGAACCGACGGGGCACAGCGCGAGGCCCGTCGCAGGGCGACCGAAGACCCGGAACGCTACTTTCTCGCCGACCAGTACAACAACCCGTCCAACCCTCGGGCCCACGAGGAAGGAACCGGTCCCGAGATCTGGCGGCAGACCTCGCATCGTCTCACCCACTTCGTCGCGGGTGTGGGAACGGGGGGTACGCTCTGTGGGACAGCGCGATACCTCAAAAGCCGCGACCCTACGATCCGCATCGTCGGCGTAGAGCCCGACGGGCCGATGCACGGGCTCGAGGGCCTCAAGCACATGCCAACCGCGATGCGCCCCGGCATCTACGACGCCTCGCTCGTCGACGAAACGGTCCGAGTCGCAACCGAAGACGCTCAGGCCATGGTCCGCCGGCTTGCCGCCGAGGAGGGCGTTCTGGTGGGCTCTTCGGGCGGTGCCGCGGTCGTCGGAGCCCTTCAGGTCGCTGGGCATCTGAGGAATGCTATCGTCGTGACGCTCCTGCCCGACCGCGGCGAACGACAGTTGGACCAGGGGTGAAGGGAATGGAGGTCCTCCTGACTTTCGACGTGGTCGAAGCGATCCGGCAGCACGGGGAAGCGGAGTATCCTGACGAGTGCTGCGGGTTTCTGATCGGGGCAGAACCCGACCAGCGCCAGGGTCCCACGCGAACGGTGGTGCGCACGGTTCCGGCCATCAATACGGTCGAGGCGGAGCGGAGGCGACGATTCGTAATCCCGCCGGAAGAGCTACGTCGGGTGGAGGAGCTTCTCGAGCCTCTCAACCTGGTCGTGGTCGGCTTCTATCACTCCCACCCGGATCATCCGGCTCGGCCATCCAGCTTTGATCGCGATCACGCGTGGCCGTGGTACACCTACCTCGTTCTCGAGGTACGTAAGGGGAAGGCTCGGCGGCTCGGGGCCTTCAACCTAGAGCCGCAGACCCAGGCGTTCGAAGAGGTCCCGTGGAGAACGCCGCTGGACGTCGCGGCGTGTCAGTGAGCATGGCGAAAGCGAGAGAGTATCAACTCCGTCGGTTTGGTCGAACCGGTTGGAAACGCAAATGAACGGGATACGGGTCAAGGTTCCAACTCCGCTGCGGGCCTTCACTTCGGGTGAGGCGACCGTTGAAGCGCAGGGAAACACCGTCGGGGAAGTCGTCACCGACGTTGTCGGTCATCACTCCGGACTTCGTCGGCATCTTCTTACGCCGGACGGGCAGCTACGGAATTTCGTGACCCTCTACCTGAATGACGAGGATGTTCGCTATCTCCAGCGGGGCGCGACACCGGTAAAATCGGGGGATGTGATCTCGATCGTCCCCGCGATCGCGGGCGGGTCGACAGCCCCGCCACCCCCGACCACGGGTCCCCGGCCGGTCGGGACGAACAACACGAGCTTCGATGCCGAAGAGCTGCGACGCTACAGTCGGCATCTGCTTCTTCCCGAGGTCGGCGTGGCGGGACAAAAGCGGCTCCGCGAGGCCAAGGTGCTCCTCGTAGGCGCCGGGGGTCTCGGAGCTCCGACGGCCCTCTATCTCGCCGCCGCGGGCGTAGGCCACCTCGGGATCGTGGACTTCGACCGAGTCGAAGTATCCAACCTACAGCGCCAGGTCCTCTACGGCACCCGTGACATCGGACGGTCGAAGCTCGAGAGCGCACGGGAGCGGTTGACCGACCTCAACCCTAGGCTGGACGTGGAACTGATCGATGAACGCTTGACCTCCGAGAACGCGTTGGACGTCATTCGTCGCTACGATGTTGTCGTCGACGGAACGGACAACTTTCCCACTCGGTATCTCGTCAACGATGCGTGTGTCCTGCTAGGGAAACCGAACGTCTATGGGTCGATTTATCGATTCGAAGGCCAGGCGAGCGTCTTCGATGCCCGCGTCGGTCCGTGCTACCGGTGCCTGTACCC
This sequence comes from Thermoplasmata archaeon, assembly GCA_049582265.1. Taxonomy (GTDB): domain Archaea; phylum Thermoplasmatota; class Thermoplasmata; order Lutacidiplasmatales; family UBA184; genus Lutacidiplasma. Next base: position 5,652 of record JBAUTP010000316.1, on the reverse strand, counting down.
TGAACCTCCGCCGCCCGGACTCGTCCCTTCCTGCGCCGAAGCGGGCGTCCTCGGGGTCCTGCCTGGCCTCATCGGCACCATCCAGGCGACCGAGACCGTGAAGCTCATCTTGGGCCTCGGGGAGAGCCTCGCGGGACGGCTCCTGCTGTTCGATGCGCTCAGCCTCACGTTCCGTGAACTGAAGCTCCGCAAGAACCCTGATTGCGTGATCTGTGGGCCGAACGCCACCCAGAAGGGGCTCATCGACTATCCCGCGTTCTGCGGAATTTCGGAACCGGAAGAGTCACACGACCGACTGCCCGAGATCACCCCGGAGGAGTTGACGCTCGAACTCGGAGGCGAGGAACCTCCTTTTCTGTTGGACGTCCGGGAGCCCGAGGAGTGGGAGATCAGCCATCTTACGGGAGCGACGTTGATCCCACGCGGCGAACTACCCGAGCGACTCACGGACCTCACCCGGGCGCGCGAGATCGTGGTCTACTGTCGAACGGGTTCACGATCGTCCCAAGCCACCCGTCTTCTCTTGGACCTTGGGTTCACGCATGTGCGCAACCTCAAGGGCGGCATCAACGCGTGGGCGCAGCGGATCGATCCCTCGCTTCCCGTCTACTAGCCTTCGGTCGTGCGGGAGAGGGCGCCGCGTGAGCTTCGGATAGATACATTAGGTCGTGGCCCGTACCGCGTAGGTGCACCGCCGCTGGCCTTCCCTTCGCGTCCCTTGGGGCGTTGCCATTGGCGCTGTCGGATTCCTCCTCGTCCTTTCCGCTCTGCCGGGGGTCGCGACGGCGGCGCCGGTGCGGACGTCGAGCCTCTTCAGTGGGCTTCCGTCGAACGGCACGAACGTGATCGATGCTCGGTTTACGTTCAACGGTATCGGGGTGACGCACGCATCCACGCCAGCTAACGCGATATCGGCCGTGTGGGAAACTCCGTTCAATGCGACGTACACGTGGCCGGCGAATGGGTCGGCCGCACCCGTGGGCGTCCAGTCAGCCGTCCTCCAGATCTGGTACTTTGGCGCTGTGATAGCCTCCCGGAGCGAGGCCCTGACGGGGTCCGCGCAGACGTCCGGGACGATCCACCTCACGTCCGACTACTCGCAGAACCGCTATCTCATCGAGGGGCTGTTCGCGCTCAAAGCCGACCTCGACTCCTCGAACGGATCGATCCTGTGGTCCCAGAGCTTCTACATTCACATCACGGAGGTGTACGACTTGGTGATCACCAACGTCGGACTCGTCGCGCTCCTCCTCTACGAGATCTACGCGATCGTGACGGCGGGACGGAGTGAGCGCCCGCGTCCGCCCAAGAGCGGAGCACCCGATGCCCCCTCGGTTCCGGCGGCCGAGACGCCCGTGGTGACGGATTCGGGCCCGCCACCGCTCCCCATACCGCCCGAGGGAAATCCATGAGCGCGGCGACCCGTGCCGCGTCCAGCGGGGTAGTGATCGGGATTGTTGTGGTGATCCTCGGGCAACAGCTGGGTTGGATCGACTTCACCCAGACCATCGGCGCGTCCCTCCAGATCCTGATCGGCGCCGTCGTGGGGGGCGTCGTGTTCGGTCTGCTGGGCGTTTGGATCGGAGCCCGGGCTCGTCGGCGCCAGGAACGCGAAGCCGCCGCAGCGGGGGCGGCGCCGGCGCCGGCCACTACGACGCCTCCCAGTACCCTCTGACCCACGAGGGGGAGCCTCTCGGCACTTCACATCCCCCGGGGCACCATCATTGCGAAAAAAACCGGCCGTCTGGTAGGGTCTTACGAACGACGTGTTCGACGATCCAGCGGAGCGTCTCTCGGACCGAACCGGTCGCCGGAACAGGGATCCCCTGCCCACACTCCAGGGACTTCGCGTAGACCATCTCCGCTCCTTCCCTCCCCAACGACACCTCGCGCATCGCGTCTCGCTCGACGCACACCTCGAGCGGAGCTTCCAGTTTCACAATGGCGTGGGGGTACCTGAGGCGAGATTCGAGGTCCTCGATCTGCGACCTCCAGTAGAAGTTCCCGTCAACAATGACCGGTCGTCGGACCTCGAGGATGGTCCGCGCTTCGTCAGCAGCGAATACGTTGGCTCTGCGAAGGGCTTCCTCCGAAATGTAACCCCCCGCCCATTCTTCCAGGTCGCGCTCTTCGAGGATCCGGTCGATCGAAATGTACGTGGCACCGATCGCCTTCGCCAGTGCCCGGGCGACCGTCGTCTTGCCTACGCCGAGAGGGCCGCGAACGATCACGTAGAACGCGGACACGGGAACCCCTCCGCGCTCGGGCGGTGCTCGCGCAGCAGTCGCGGAAGCAGCACGCGAGAGAGGGCCCTATTCGGCGATCTCGGCGTGTGCGCCGCTCCGGGCTTGCGTCGAGGACGACAATCGATCGAGGAAGAAGCGTCGTTGGCGCGTGGTCTCGAGCGAGAACGTGTCGCCCGGAGCATGGGATTGGGCCTCGAGCAGGAAGTCGTTCGCGTCGAGGGCGGCCCGGAAGCCCAAGTGGACATAGATCCCCACATCGGCGATGGCGCCCGCCGCCATGTAGTCGGGGGCGGGGGAATGGGTCTGAAGGGAAACATGTCCCGGTCCGCTGTATCCTGAGTCATCAATCAACAGGTAGAGCGTGGGATGCTCTTCGCGCAGGCTGCGGAGCAGCCCTTCCGCGGAGGGGGAAGCGTGAAGACGCATGTCCTTGGTATGCGCTCGTCCTATTTGGGGAAACCGTTCAAGTTCATTTTTTCCGGACCCCGGCTCCGTCACCGTCCTCCAAGCTCCCCCGGTACGATCGCACTCGCCTCGAGAGCTCGCGCGCAAACGTTTCAGGGTCCTCCGGCGAGAGGAAGAGAGGATACGCTCCCGCCTTGACGAGGAGGCCAGCGGTCGTCGTATAGATCCCGTCGAACGAGCCCACGATGGGGCTCCAAGTTCGCCCTCTCCATCCCCACGTCCCGAAGAACCCGATGGGGCCGAGGTCTCGCAGGCTCGTCGTTTGGATCGCCCGAACCTCGGTCAGCTTGACCTTGCGCGAGCCAAACAGTCGCCACGCCCTGAGATACTCCGAGTCCAGCACGTAGCGGGTGGAGAGGAGGCGAACCAGGAAAATGAGGAGGATGCCGACCAGAATGTAACTGATGTCGGGGAACGAAGAGAAGGTCCCGCGGAGCCCGGCGTAGACAATGATGAGAATGAGGATCGCATAGAAGACGATGACCGCGATTGGGATCCCGCTGTGCATGACGAACCGCCCCTGGGCATCCAGCGCTGGGGGTGCTCGGACCGGAGCCGGCTCGGGTCCGGATGCGGAGGTCGTGCTCACTTCCGGTATGAACTCCTCAGACTACTAATCGAATTCCTCGGTCAACGTCGACCGGGAGCTCAACGGCGCAATCGTCGCGACGCTCTCCCCGTACGAGAGTGGGCCCCGGGTCGCCTCGCGTGCGCCTTCCGGGACCGTCGGTGGACCCGTTTCCCGGGGCCGGAAACGTCCTTCGTATCGTCCCAAGGGAAGGGGGATGACGAAGCTGAGAGCGTCCGTTCGGCGTTGAACACCGCGGGTCGTTTCTCGAGAAACGCACGCATTCCTTCGCGCTGACCCGGAGTCTCGAACAGCTGGCCCCAGAGCGCTCGTTCGTACTTCAGTCCAGAGCCACGGTCAGGGTCGAGGGCGTAGTTCACCAGGTACTTCGTGCCGGCCAATGCCTCTGCTGGCTTTCCCGCGAGGCGCGTCCCTAATTCGATCGCCGCCACGAGGACCTCACCCGGTGCAACGACTCGGTCGAGGAAGCCGTCCTGAAGCGCTTGCGCGGCTCCCACCTTCTCCCCGGTCATGATCCAATGTCGTGCGCGACGCGGTCCGATGGTTCGTGTCAGCCGGCGCGATCCACCCCAGCCGGGCACGACGCCGATGTTGATCTCGGGTTGGCCGAAGAATGCATCCTCTCCGGCAAGGACGAAGTCGCACGCCTGGACCATCTCCGTTCCCCCGCCGACACAGAACCCGCGGACAGCGGCGATCACCGGGAAGGGCGCGCGTTCGAGGAGACTGAAGAGTTCCTGTCCCTTCGCGGAATGCTGAAGGGCTTCCACTTGGGTCATGTCGAGCATCTCCCGCACGTTGGCGCCCCCCGAGAACGCTCGTTCTCCTGAACCTGTGATGACGACCGCGCGTACACGTCGGTCCCTGGAAAGTTCGAGGATCCGCTCCCGCATCTCATCCAGCAGGGCCGTCGTGAGCACGTTGAGCGGAGGATTGTTGAGTGTGAGGATCACCACCGGGCCCTTCCATTCGAGGACGATGAGACCCTGCAGGACATCGCTTCCGGCAGCGGAACGGGCGTCCGTCTTGGGCATAGAGTCGACCATCGTCTTGCTACCCTCCCCCGGTCCGAGGGCGACCGCGCCGAGCCTTGGTGTGCGATCTTCGCTCCCGGGTTACCCGCGTCCGCGGCGGCGGGGCGTTAGAGGCGTCCCGGGCTCGTACCCACTCGGCATATCGGGGCCAGAGCTCAGAGTGTGCACGGCGGCTCGTGGATAGACCGATGTGACCCGACGGCAGGTCCAACCGCGTGGTGTCCTTCGAGCCAACGTGCGACAAGACTCGTTCGGTGGACTCCGGGGGGACGAGATTGTCGTTGCGCCCCACGATCGTGACGACCGGCATGTCGATCCGGCCCAGGTCGATCGGACGGTCGTCCCCATCGAGGGTCCATTGTCCCTTAACCAAGAGGTTCCTCTGGTAGCCCTTCTCGAGGAACTCGGCATACGTGGGCCCCGCCATGGGAATCCCGTCGTTCGTCCACATCTCCATGCGAAGAAAATTCTCGACGAACGCCGGGTCATCGATCCGTTCGAGAAGGGTCTGGAATTTGAGGTAGTTCGTGCGCAGGGGGTCCAGCAACGAGAACGCGGCGTTGAAGAAATCCGCCGGGATTAACCGATAGGATCGCGCGATCTTCCATGGGTCGAAGCCCGGGGCGTGCGACCAGATGTTGAGAAAACTGGATTGTGTGTCAAAGTCGAGCCCCGCTGCCATGAGGGCCAGACTCCGTACGTTCTCGGGATGCAGCGCGGTGTACATTGCAGAGAAGGTCCCGCCCATGCAGTAGCCTAGGAGGTGAATCCGTTCGACTTCCGCTTCTTTCTGCGTCGCGTGCACGGCGGCGTCCACGTAGTCATTGACATAGTCGTGAATTCGCATGTCTTGGTCCAGCACGTTGGGGGTTCCCCAATCGATCAGGTAGACGTCGAGTCCACCCGCCAGAAGGCTCTCGACCACAGAGAGTCCCGGCTGAAGGTCCATGATGTAGGGCTTGTTGATCAAGGCATAGACACACAGGACCGGGGGGCGACGGCGCCCTCCCCATTCGGGGGGGGCTCGGTAATGGAGAACGCGCATGCGCTCCTCCTCATAGAGCACATCGGACGGGGTTTGTCCGACGTTGACTCGGGGAGGAAAGAGAGCGAGCTCCCAGGCACGACGTAACCGGTTCGCAAAATCGGCCACCCCATGCGCGAAGTCGGTGGGAGACTCCCGCCCCGTCGTCCCGGGTGGGGCTCCTGTGCTGCGTGCGGCCATTCGCAGCAGCGCGGGAGTCTCGACCGCTTATAGCTCCGCCGCGAGTCGCCGACCTACGAACGCTTGCCGCTCAGTCGCGAGACTTGTTCCGAC
>JBAUTP010000315.1:0-1956 GCA_049582265.1 Thermoplasmata archaeon | reverse complement strand
GCTTACCCCAGGCGGACCCTCGGGTCCAGGTACGCGTAGAGGACGTCCACCACGATGTTCGCGATGACCACCACGATGGTGAACAGTAAGGTCGTACCGAAGATAAGCCCGAAATCGGGGGTCGGTTGCTGCACGGAGTAGGCAAAGATGAGACCAACCCCGTGAAGGTGGTACAGAATCTCAATCACCGGGAATCCCGCGATGAAGAAAGCGAACGTGAGCCCGAGGACGGTGATCGTCACGTTGAGCGAGTTCCTGCCAGCGTGACGTCGAATGACCTGGGCCTCGGGTACTCCCTTCGCCCGCGCCGTCCGCACGAAATCGAAGTTCATCACTTCCAACATGCTGTTCCGGACGTACCGGAGGATCACCGCGACACCGCCGAAGGCGATGGTGAGCGCCGGGAGCAGCATTCGGAAGATGGAGTCCCCGGCCAGGTACCAGCCGGTGGCCCCCCCGTAGAGTAGGGCGTCGATCGTGGGAAATCCGGTGGGGCCTGTGTTCTGCCACTGATGGACGAAGGGAGGCAACACCGCGGGGTTCCCGGGGAGACAGGACGCCGCCGGCCAGGAGCCGTAGAACTGAGCGAACGTGGTGGAAGTGCCGTTGCATTGCGGAATGAATCCTCCGCCGATGAAGGTGAAAGCGATGAGCAGCAACGTACCTAGGAGGAAGGTCGGTAGCGCGAATCCCGAGAACGAAACGATGCGCGTGGTTTGGTCGATGGGGCGGTTCCGGTACACGGCCGAGTAGTTGCCGAGGGGGATCGCAATGACCATGATGATGGCGAGAGCGAGGAAGGCGAGTTCGAGCGTGAAGGGAAGGTACCACCCCAGGACCTCCGTGACGGGGGCGTTCGGAGGGAGAGGAAGCTCTTTCGTCGCCTGACTACTCGGATTGGTGGTGCCCCAGTGTAACGTGAAAATATTGCCCATGTACACGGCCCACTGGACCGGTAAAGGTTGGTTGAGTCCGAGCTGGTTAATGTCGCGGTGGTAGATCGGGTTCGAGCAGTTTCCGGGTTGATTAATCCCGATGGAGGTACACGGGATCGTCGGGGAGTAGGGGTTTCCACCACCCGGGAGCGGATGGACGCCAAAGTAGGCCGCGAGCCGGTCTTCAGTCGGGAGAGCGGAGATGATGGCGAACGTGATCGTCATCACGCCAATGAGAACCGGAATGAGAAGCAGAACGCGCCGAATGATGTAGACTGACATCTTCATGGACCCTTCCTCGGTTACTCCCTTGCTAGGGAATGACAAGCGTCCAGCTCAACGCCGATATTTATTGATTTAACGACCGCACTCCGCCAACGCCGCCGGATGGGATACGGCCGCACCGCGGGGTCAAGGCGTTCCTCTCATAAAAGAGGCAGGTGGCCGGTCAGGGGGTCTATATCGGCCGGTCGAGCGGGTCCCAGTCCAAGCACGGTCCGAGTTCCAGGGGGGACCTCGGTGAGACCAGCGTCTTCGACGAACGTGGCAGGGACTCCCTCGATTCGCGCTTTTCGCGCCAGGAGCTCCATCTCCTCTAACGTGGACGCGACCACCGCGATCTTCTTCTGTCCTGCATCCGACCATCGTCGGTAGAGCTCGGGGTTCCGTCGAAGAGCCTCGACGGCGAGCATGACCGCCGCGTGGGCCACCTGAACAGCCGCCTTTCCGGCGGTCAGTCTCAATTCCCCCCGGACAACGAGAACCATTTTGACCGGTTCCGACGATCCAGCGTGTCGTGACCTAGTCCGCAAGTTCCACCTCCCGGCGATGCCGGAGGGACTCCGCGGTCAGCTTGAGCTGCTTCAGCTCTTCGCGCAGCTCACGGGCCTCTGCCTCGGAGACGCTCGAACGTCGTAGCGCGTGCTCCAGCCTGCGCTCCCTGCGCGCGATTCGGTCGAGCTCGCGTAGCGTGGACAGGGTCGAATCGTCCGCGGAGGGTTCGATGATGCTTTCGGGAGGT
>JBAUTP010000314.1:0-2603 GCA_049582265.1 Thermoplasmata archaeon | reverse complement strand
CGAGCGACTTGTCTGGGATACCCACGTAGAGCAATATCCCGCCCTGGCCCGCCTTCGATCGACCCTAGAGAAAAAATAGTCGCGTTCAGGCCGTTATGGAAGGGCCATCGGGTCAATCGTGCTACCGTTGAAAAACAACTGTTGACGAGCAAAGACCGGGACGAACGAAAGTCCGCATGGTACGCTCAGGAGCCGCTCTTGCGTTCGATCGCGTCAGGGATACGGCAGCTAGCGGTGAGTCGGAACGAAAGGGCACGGGAGTTTGGCTATGGCTCCTATCCGGAGTTCCGGCTCGGGTTCGAAGGTTTCCGAGTTGCAGAGCTGATAGAACTGACAGATAGCATAGGCACCGACATTCGGGCGGTCGCCAAGGTCAGGCGGGCTCGCTTCCAGGAGGCGACCGGGTTGTCCGGTTGGTACCCCTGGGACACTCGCTACGCCGAGGAACTTGAATCGAACGTCCCCAGCCAAGCGTTCACCGCGGACCAAATGGTCCCCGCCGTGCTTGCCGGAGTGAAGGACTGGGGATTCGGCAAGGCAGCGCTAAGATTCCGAATTGATCGACACGATCTCCCGGTCGGAGGCATCGAGATTCCCGTCGATCCTCCCTCGGACGTTCGAGTAATCGTCCATCCGGGAGCGAGTTGGATCCGATACATGATCCTCTTTCATGAAGTGGGGCACGCCGTGCACGCCCGATCCAACCTCCGCCACCCTTCGATTTTGAAATATCACGAGTATCTCCCAGGTTTCCCCGGTTTTGTTGAAGGGGTCGGAACTCTGTTCGAGGAGATAGCCCACGCTCCGGAGTGGCTAGGGAGCCGCCCAGCAATCGACCGAAGAGATGCGGCCGCGATGGGCAGGATCTTCGATTTAGGCAAAATCACGGGGTTCATCGGACTGCTGGCTATGATCCGTACAGAGCTAGAAATGTACCGAAATCCAAAGGCCGATCTCGATAAAGTTCATCACGATTGGACCCGGAAGTTTGGGGTTTACGATTCATTCGAGCCAACGTCCTTCGTGAACACACTCTTCGTGGGTTACCCGGTCTATGTTCAGAGCTACTTGTTCGGTTCCATGTTTGCGAGACAAGTGCTCGCGAAAATGCGGGAAGACGTGCGGGGACCTCTTTGGCCCAATCCCGGCTTCGCCGCGTGGTTAACGTCGAACTGGTTCCAACATAGCGGGGAATTCGACTGGGTGGACCAGGTAAGGAGAGTAACCGGGGCTCCACTCGGGACTCGCGCCTTCGGAATCTGGGCGCAGGAAACCATCTCGCAGATACAGAGCTGATCGAAAGGTCTCGGAGGGTGCTCGGCACCGGCTGTCCACATCGGTCGATACTCCGGAAACGCGCTGTGCGGACGCGGGTTCATGGGTAAGTGCCCACGTTCCTTTTCCTACGCCCGGCCAACTCGAGAGCCTAGACGCCCAATGAACCTATCGTCGAACACATACACTCGTCGAGGGAAAATGCCTCAACATCTACCATTCCCTCCACCTCTAGCATGACTCGTCCTGCATCCTCCACCTCTCCGGGGGAAGCCAAGCGGAGGAGGACCGAAAGCAACTTTGGATGCTCGGGACCGAGATCAGTAAGATCGCTTTGATGCTCAAGCAAGATGAAGGAGGGAAATTCCGCCTCCAAACGGTCGATGACAGCTCGGGCGTCCGCCTGAGGTCCGAGCCACACGAGAAGACGCGCCAGACTGGCTCCTTCATACCGAGTAAAGTTGAGCAATGGAATCGCCCATACCGCGCGGCCGACTACGAGAGCGTTGTAACGTCGGGAGAACGTCTTGGGGGAGATGCCGGCGAACTGGGCGCACTCCGCGATATCCGATTTGGGGTGAAGGTGTAATGTTTTCAGGATTGGCCAGTCCCGGTGAGTCGGAGTTATTGTCGCGGCGGGGCAATGGAATGGAGTACAGGGTGGCATTTCCGTGACGCCTTCCAGTCGTCGGGTCAAGCCAACCCTTCGCTATAGCCCCCGTTCCGTTTCGAAAACAAACATTACAACCACCCAAGGCCCCACGTGATCTGCGGCGAAGGCGGCGTCCTCGACGGGACTGAAGTCGCGAAAGAATCGTTCCTTTCGTCGCGAACCTTCAATTCGTACGCTCCCTCCCACGAGCCGGGCGCCGAGCAGGGTAGGGTTGGGAACGACAGCGTACCCGAGGAGGAACCCCTGGCGATGCCACCTGCGAAAGCGGCTCCAGACGGTGGTTGGATCAACATGAAGTCGACGGGCCACTTCTCGGATTGACAGGCGGGGGTCGGAGCTTCCTCACCACATGACACGCCCGCGCGACGTTTCACGCAGGATATTCAGGTCAAGGGCATCCACCGACTACGCTAACGCTCCAGCCTTAGAAAAGTGGCGACAGTTCCGTGGTGTGGGTCACAAGTCCACAAACCGGTCGAACCTGGCGCGAAGGGTTCTCAATGTGTGACGGAGCGAAACGACCGACTTTGTTCCGGACCGCAATGAACGAAGACCATGTCGACTTCGGGCGCCAAGAATGAGAGCATCGATCGCCGATTGATTGAGGAGGGCTTCAACCTGGGGGACCTTCGAGTTCTCGACGAATCGCTCGACC
>JBAUTP010000313.1:0-12506 GCA_049582265.1 Thermoplasmata archaeon | reverse complement strand
GCTTGTATTCTACTACTGCAATTTCGCCAGAATTTGACAACGAAAGCAGAGGTAAAAAGAGTATGGCAAAAATCATCGGAATCGACCTAGGAACCAGCAATTCGGCCGCCGCCGTCCTGGAAGCGGGACGACCCGCGATCATCCCCAGCGCCGAGGGTACAACCGTCGGCGGCGGGAAGGCGTTCCCGTCCTATGTGGCCTTCACCAAGGACGGTCAGATGATCGTCGGCGAGCCCGCACGACGCCAGGCGATATCGAACCCCGAGGGCACCGTCACCGCCTTCAAACGAAAGATGGGGACGGACTACAAGTATCGCCTTCAGGGAAAAGAGTACACGCCTCAGCAGCTTTCCGCCTTCCTTCTTCAGAAGATCAAGCACGACGCCGAGGCGTTCCTCGGAGAGAAGGTCGGCAAAGCCGTCATCACGGTCCCGGCGTATTTCAACGACAACCAGCGCCAGGCCACCAAGGACGCCGGGTCCATCGCTGGGCTTGACGTTGTGCGAATCATCAATGAGCCGACGGCTGCATCGCTGGCGTACGGGCTCGACAAGGTAGGCGCCAGCCAGAAGATCCTGGTCTTCGACCTAGGCGGCGGGACGCTTGACGTTACGATCATGGACTTCGGCGAGGGCGTGTTCGAGGTGCTGTCGACAAGCGGCGACACCCAGCTTGGCGGGACGGACATGGACAACGCCCTGACCGAGTTTATCGCCTCCGAGTTCCAGAAAGAGTCCGGCATCGACATTCGCAAGGACAAGATGGCGATGCAGCGGGTCCGCGATGCCGCTGAGAAGGCGAAGATCGAACTTTCCTCGACTGTGGACACGCAGGTCAATCTCCCGTTCCTGAGCGCTACGTCGGAGGGGCCAAAGCACCTCGCGATGACGCTTACCCGCGCCCAACTGGAGCAGCTCGTACGCCCGATCGTCGATCGGTGCCGGGGCCCGGTGGAGCAGGCCATCAAGGATGCCAAACTCTCGAAGGAGCAGATCGGCCGTATCGTCCTCGTCGGCGGTCCAACGCGTATGCCCATCGTACAGAAGTTCCTCGAAGAGTCCGTCGGGCGGCCCATTGAACGAGGGGTCGACCCTATGGAATGCGTCGCCATGGGCGCGGCGATCCAGGGCGGAGTTCTGGCCGGCGAGGTGAAGGATGTTCTCCTCCTCGACGTCACGCCCTTGTCGTTGGGGGTGGAGACCATGGGGGGAGTGTTCACCAAGCTCATCGAGCGGAACACGACGATTCCGACGCGCAAGAGCCAGATCTTCACGACGGCGGCGGAGAATCAGAGCTCGGTCGAGATCAAGGTCTCGCAGGGAGAGCGTCCCATCGCGAGCGATAACGTCCCCCTCGGGAGCTTCATGCTGACCGGGATTCCGCCAGCACCGCGCGGAACTCCGCAGATCGAAGTGTCGTTCGACATCGACGCGAACGGTATCCTCAATGTGTCCGCAAAGGACCTCGCCACCGGGAAGAAGCAGGGGATCACGATCACCGCGTCCTCGAAGCTCTCGAAGGACGAGGTCGCGCGCATGGTCAAGCAGGCCGAGGAGTTTGCCGACCGCGACCGCGAGAGGGTCGAACTCGCAGAAGTTCGGAACCGCGCGGAATCTCTCGCCTATGAAGCGGAACGAGTCCTGAAGGATGCGAAGGACAAAGTGACCGAATCCGACGCGACAGAGCTCCACGAAAAGATCACGGCGGTCCGGAGTTCACTGGACAGCAAAGACGCGAAGGAGATCCAATCCAAACTGGACGACCTCACCGCCTCGCTTCACCGGGTGAGCCAGAAGCTCTACCAGTCCGACGCAACCCCACCCGGAGCGGACGCATCCGCCGGTACGTCCGGCCCAGAGGCACCCCCGAGCGAAGAGCCTCCCTCTTCGGGTAGCGGTCCGGTCGACGCCGACTTCAAGGTCGTCGACAAGGAGCCGGGGAAGGAACCCGGAGAGTCGTAGGCTCTAGCCGGAGGCGCGGGAGGGGCCGGGCATCGCCCGGCCCACGGCTTCGCCAGTGTAGCGGACCTCGGGGCGGATGAGGCGGTTGTCCGCTGCCTGCTCCACGGCATGCGCGGTCCAGCCGGCGGTCCGCGCAAGGGCGAACGTGGGGGTGAAGAGACCGCGGGGGATCCCGACGGCCTCGAGCACGATGGCTCCGTAGTACTCCACGTTCGTGTAGAGGCGACGTCCGGGCCTCTCTTTGTGTAACAGGTCAAGGGCCATGCGTTCGACTTGTTCGGCCAACCGCAGCCGCTCGGGGTCGGCGACGGTGCGCGCGATGCGCTTCAACTCGATCGCCCTCGGGTCTTCGACCTTGTAGGCGCGGTGTCCGAACCCGTAGAGACGTTCCCGCCGCGCCAGAGCTTGCGAGAGCCACGTCTCCGCCTGGTCGATCGTTCCGATCGCGTCGAGCATCTCGGCGACCCGCGACGGTGCGCCGCCGTGGGCCGGGCCTTTGAGAGCCCCGAGCGCTGCCGTCGCCCCCGATACCAGGTCGGACTCGGTGGAAATAACGACGCATAGAGCGAACGTCGAGGCGTTCATTCCGTGGTCGGCGAGGAGGATGAAGTAGTCCTCGAGCGCGCGGGTTTGATCCGCCGTGGGTGGGTGGCCGGTCAGCATCGTTAGGTAGTTCCCCACGTGCCCCGCCTGGGGATCGACCGGGGTGGCGGGGGCTCCCGATTTTCGGCGTACGAACCGGGTGAGCATGGTCGGACACGCGCCGATGAGCCGGAGCCCCTCGGCCGTCGTCGGTGGATAACCGAACGGAGCCACGGTTCCGAGCCCGGAGAGGCTCGTGCGAAGCGCTTCGATGGGAGAGGTCTCCGCCGGGATAAGGTCCGTCAGCTGTTCAAGGGGGGAGGGAAGCCTGCGAGCGGCCGCGAGCTCTTGTCGTAGAGGTTCCGGCGGGTCCGAGGTCGGAAGGTCGCCGAAGAGAAGCAGGTGGACGATTGCTTCATAGGACCAATGCCCCACGAGTCGCTGGACCGGATAGCCTCGGAACACCAGTTCACCGGTTTCTCCGCCGACGTAGCTGATCTTGGAATCTCCCATGACCACATGTTCCAGCCCTCGGTCAGCCATGGTGGCCCGGAGCCTTTCCACCAGATAGCCTCGGCGTTGTTTTCCAGCCCCGTCGCAGGCAGCCTCCCGCCGAAGCAACGTGCCACCGCGGGTCGGGCCACCGAGCGTCGTTCCCCCCTCGATTCCCGAAAGCTTATTCCGCCGAGGCCCGTCGCGACCGTCGATGGGCGCTCCCCCCACGGCGCTCTTGGAGCGCGTGCTTCAGCAACGAGTGACGCTCGAGCTCAAAGATCGACGGGTGTTGACCGGCCGTTTGCTGGGTTGCGATGATCACATGAACCTTGTTCTTGACGAAACGGAAGAGACGACGTCCGAGATGACGCGACGGCTGGGCCGGATCGTGCTTCGCGGGTCGAACGTCATCAGTCTGCACGCCGCCGGTGGCTCGAGCGGGCGAGCCCCGTAGGGCTGGAGCTACCCGTGCCCTTGTCCTCAACCCATCCTCCGCTCAAATCCGAGGAGCTCCACTTGCTTCGACGGATCGCTGAAGCCGGTGGGGAGAACACCCCGGTCCTCCTTACATCGAAAGAGGCCGGCACCAACCTCGGGGTGAGCCAGCAGGCTGCCGACCGGTATCTCGTTCACCTCGCCGAGCTCGGGTATCTCACCCGTACGTTGGGGGCCCGTCGCCAGCAACTTTCCGTGACCCCCTCGGGCATCGAACGTCTGCGTCACGAATACCATAGCCTTCGGCGTATCTTCGAAGGCCCCGCTCGGTTGCGTTTTTCCGGCGCGGTCGTCTCCGGCCTCGGGGAGGGAGGCTATTACCTGAGTCAGCCCGGCTACGTCAGCCAATTCTCAGAGCGTCTGGGGTACAAGCCCTACCGGGGGACCCTCAACGTTCGCCTGACATCGCGCGAGATCGTGAAGACCGGGGTTCTCCACCACTGGAAAGGGATACGCATCGACGGGTTCAAGGCGAGCGGACGGACGTTCGGAGGGGCCACGTGCTATCCAGCGCGTCTCAACGGACGCTCATGTCATCTGATTGCGCCCGACCGTTCGCATTATCAGGATGTGGTCGAGTTCATCGCCTCCGTGTATCTGCGAGGCGCGCTCCATCTCAAAGATCAGGACCGGGTCGCCGTGGAACTCGACGAGGCGTAGGATGAACAGCTCCATCGCCACCCAGGTCGCCCGCGAGCGTCGGCCCGCTGCGGGAACTCCCAATTCCGCTCGACGCTACGTCAACGTGTGGCGGGAACCCGAGGCCGTCGAGGGCGACCTCGTTTCCGCCTTCGTACTCATCTTGAGAACGCGAGGTTGCTACTGGGCCGACCTCAAGGGCTGCTCTATGTGCGGCTACGCGAAGGATACGCTGGGCCGTTCCGCCACGCCAAGCGAGCTCGCGGAACAGCTCGAGCATGCCCTTCGGGCATACCGCGATGAACCGTACGTGAAGATCTACACTTCGGGTAGCTTCCTCGACGACCGGGAGGTCGACCCCGAATCCCGAGAACGGATCGTTCGTGCGTTCGGCGGCCGAAGCCGGCGACTCCTGGTCGAGACACTTCCGGAATTCGTCAACGAGGCAACTCTCGGCCCGCTTCGGGACGTTTACTCGGGGCAGCTGGAAGTGGCGTTGGGACTCGAGTCGACCCAGCCGGACGTCCTCCAACGCCTCGTGAACAAGGGTTCACCTCCCCAGGAGTACCTCGCCGCCGCGGAGCGACTCCGCTCGCTCGGTGTGAGTCCGAAGGCCTACCTCCTGCTGAAACCGCCCTATCTCACCGAGCGGGAGGCATTCCAGGATGTCGTTCGATCGGTCCGTCTGGCGGCTCCCCTTTTCGACACGATCTCGATCAATCCCGTGCATATCCAGAACGGGACCGTTGTCGAGCACCTCTATCGACGCCGCCGGTACCGTCCCCCGTGGTTGTGGAGCTTGGTCGAAGCGCTCAAGGAAGGGGCCAAGGTCCGAGGCGGTACGCGCCTGGTCTCGTTCCCGACCGCGGGCGGTCTCCCCCGAGGACCCCACAACTGCGGAACGTGCGATGCGACCGTGCTGGCCGCCATTGAATCCGCGTCTCTGTCCCAGACCTTCGACCTGCTTGACGACCTTGCGTGCCCCTGTCAGACCACTTGGTCTGCCCAGGGTGAGCTAGAGCCGCTAGGACTGGAGGCATGAGCCTCGTCGTCACGCTGCCTCCTCACGCGGATGAAGCGATCCGACAGTTCCTTCGTGTGAACGGCGAGCCACCGGAGTCGAACGGCTACGTCGTGGGTCTTTCGGGCGGCATCGACTCCGCACTGACGGCGAGGCTGGCCCGCGACGCGGTGGGGGCGGACCGCGTGCTGGCCCTCTTGATCCCCGACTCGGAACACCCTACGGACCTGGAGACGGACACCCAGTCCTATGCGCGTGAGCTCGGGATTGAGGAGCGCGTTCTTCGCATCCATCAGCCAGAAACCGCGCTGGAATCCTTGGTCCCCCCGACCGCGGACCGCGTCACCCGAGGGAACTTTCGGGCGCGCCTTCGCATGGCCATCCTCTACGCCTTCGCTCGCGACACCGGCCGACGGGTGCTGGGCACCGGCAACAAGTCCGAGATCCTACTGGGGTACTTCACCAAGCACGGGGACGGAGGCGTGGACCTCCTCCCGCTCGGCGACCTCTATAAGACCCAGGTTCGTCAGCTCGCCCGAGCCCTCGCCCTGCCTCAAAAGTTCCTCGACCGGGTGCCTACGGCCGGATTCTGGGCGGGCCAGACCGACGAGGGGGAGCTCGGCCACTCCTACGATGACCTCGACCGAATCCTTCTCGGCCTTGAGCGGTTGTGGCGGCCGGAGGAGATCGCGAACGCGCTCAACCTGCCCCGGTCGGTCATCGACGAGGTCGCCCAGCGGGTGGCCGTGAACCGCCACAAGCGCCGGCTTCCGCCGATCCCGAAGCTCTCGCTTCGGACCGTGGGCATCGACTGGCGGGACTAGGGCGGACGGCGCTCTCGCTCCACGAAACCTTAAGCCCCGTAATCGCTCGCGCCCGGCATCCCTCGTCCGACCGCCGGGCGGGACGTAGAGGGACTCCCGCAATGGACCGCACGACGTACCAACGGTTGTACGATTCGTTACGCACATTCGACGACGTGCACCGCGTCAGTCAATCCGAACACTTCGATGAAGAGCTCTTGCTCGTCATCCACACGCACCGCGTAACGCGTGATGCGACCCGACGCTTCTACGTCCTCAAGCGCCAGATCCCCCGGCTGGTGACGCAGTGGCGTCGCGGTCGCGCGCTTTACGACATCGCGACGGAGTGGAACTTCCCTCCGGTCCTTCTAGGTCAGATGATGCTGCTCGAGCTCGGGGTACCCCGCAAGAAGGTCTGGCAGACGTTCATCAACCCGGCCAGCGCTCCCGATGAGCGACTGCATCGCGAGGTCGTCGAACTCCTCGACCACGACCCGATCTATTCCCCCGCGGGGATGGAGCTGCAGCGCGAGCGCGGACGTCGAGGCGAGGCACGGCTCTACGACTGGCTCGACCGGCACGGCATCGGCTACAAGACCGAGAAGGACCTCCGAGGGAAGCACGCGAAGACCCCGGACGCGCTGCTTGACGACCCGATCGTGTTCTACGGTCAGAAGCTCAAATGGATCGAGAGCAAGGCCAATTTTGGGGACGATGTCGAGCTTCGGAAGAACCTCAAACGGCAGCTCGCACCGTACACCGAGCTCTTTGGCGAGGGTTCCGTCGTGTACTGGTATGGGTTCGTGGAGGGCGCCGAGTCGCCGCCCGGAATCCTGCTGTGGGACGCCCCCACGATCGAATCGATCACGCCGGCGGTAGTACCTCGTCCGGGCGGATCTCATGCTGGGTCCCCGACGCCAGGTCCCGCTCGACGACCGTCCCACGCGAGCGCTCCTCCGGACCGAGAATCAGCGCCCGACGTGCCTTCCGGCGCGCCGCCTCCTTAAGCTGCCGCGAAAGCGACCGACCCAGGAGGTCCCAGTCGGCGGAAACCCCGGCCGCGCGAAGCCGCTGGACCCAGGCGGCGGCGTCGGGTACGTCCTCGGCGGAGACCGCCACCACGTAGGTATCGAGCCCAGGCTCCCCGGCGGGCCACCGGTCGTTCACCTTCAATAACAGTTCGAGCGTTTGGTCGCCAATGGCGAGTCCGCAGGCCGGGGTCGCCGGCCCCCCAAAGAGCTCGGTCAGGTGATCGTAGCGTCCCCCTCCGAAGAGCGACCGTAGGTCGCCGGAAAGGTCGTAGGCCTCGAACACCGTTGACGTGTAGTAGGCGATCCCTCGCACGACCGTGGGGTCATAGATGAGGCGGTCGGCGATCCCCATCTTGTCGGCGAGCGCAAAGAGCTTCCGCAGGTCGCGGACGGCCGTAGGGCCGGCACCGGGGAGATCCTCGCCTTCGAGGCGGGTCCAGAGCGTTGACGCCTCCGAAGCTCGTACTCCCTTGGATCCCTCCTCGAGCTGAGCGCGCAGGCGCCCATCGGCTTGCGTCGACAGGCTGAGCTCCGCCAATCCTCGGTCGACCTCGCTGGGGGAGAGCTTTCGGTAGCGGTCCAAGAGATGGAAGTAACGCCCCAGGTCGGAGAGTCCCAGCGCGCGTCCCCGGCTCTCCGCCAATCGCCGGTCGTTGAGACGGAACCCGTAGAGGCCACGGGCGCCGCCGTCATCCAGGATCGCTGCGGCCGTCGCCAGGAGCTCCACCTCGGCCTCGACTCCGGGGGCTCCTAGAATGTCGAGATTGAACTGCTGGAACTCGCGCGTCCGACCGGCCTGCGGCTCCTCGTAGCGCCAAAGCTTGGACACCGTGAACCACTTCACCGGAAGCGGTTCGCTCTTGGCCCGGTCCACGAAGACGCGCGCGAGCGACGGGGTCGTCTCCGCCACGAGGGCGACCGGTCGGCCCCCCTTGTCCGTGAAGGTCCACAGTTGCTGGGTGATCTCCTCGCCGCTCTTCACCCGGAATAGGTCGACGCTCTCGACCGACGGCGTCTCGAGCTCGGTGAACCCGGCACGGCGCGCGACGGAGCGCATCCGGCGAACGAGTTCCGAGCGCGCTCCCGCCTCCGGAGGTGGGTAGTCACGGAACCCCCGGAGCGTAGAGAACGGCATGGCCTCGCGACGACCCTCCGTGCGATAACGGCTATGCCCCTTTCGCGGCGACAGACCCGCTCACGAAAGGTGGACCCGGCGAAAGGCCGAGGGAGCCCGCGACCGGTTCGACGACGTTCCTCAGCTTGCGATAGGCAAGGACCACCGCGGCGTAGTTCCGACGCCGAAGATGCGCGGCCACCTCCTGGAGATGTAACGCCGCTTCGGTCACGTCCGCACCGTCCGCTTGCTGTCGAAGGACCACATCCTTCAAACGGATCAGGTCCCGGGTCAGGAGCGGCGCGAGCACGGACCAGAGTGCCGTGTTCGCGTGAGCCAGGATCGCCTCGGCCTCGGAGCGCTTTCCCGCCCGCGAGAGTCGGACACCCTCCTCTCTCGGACCGGAGACGGGAGCGGGATCGCCTCCCAACTCCACGATCGTCTCTTTCATGAGGTCCGTCTCGGTGATGAGGATCTGGATCGTGGCCCATTGGTCCTCCAGTAGGCCGAGCTCGTCTCCGAGGCGACGAAGGCGACGATCGGCACCGAGGAGATCGCCCATTCCGAGGGCGGCCTCGGCGGATTCGAGCTCGGTGTCGATGGAAGGGGTCGCCGCCCATCGAACGAGCTCATCGCGCCGGTCCTGGAGCCCTTCGATCTCTTCCGTCAGCGTGGCGGCCAAGCGGACGAAAAGGTCACGGTTCAGTACTTCCCAGCTCGCGATGTCATCGACGGCGCCAGCGGCGCGGGCTCGCGACTCAAAGTCACTGATCTCAATACCGCGGCGCCGGGCCGTCCGCAGGTAGTCCGTCACTTGGCGTCGCCAGAGGTCGGGCCCGTGCCCCGGCGGAAGCATCGGCAATCCTAGGCGATGACGACCTCCCTCGGCGGTGGGCGAAGGGTGCGATGTGGGAGGCGGCGGCGCCGGGAACCGGGCGGGGTGGGCCAACTGGCCCTGAAAGCTCTCCCGATCGTTCACCTTCATGCTGGGGACCGCTCGCTCGAGCGCAGCGACGATCTCGTTGACCTCGGCGAGGTACTGCGGGTCCGACCGGGGTACCCCGATCGCCTCTCGGACCGGGTCGAAGAGAGCCGCCGACAAGTGGCACGTCGGACACTCGAGCGCATCCGACGGAACGTTGATGCTGCACACGGGACAGGTCGTCACGGTGAACCCTCACTCCCCCTTCTCGTTCCTCTCCCGTTGGCGTACCACGGGGCGAACTGGGAAGCGACCAGGGGGCACGAACAACTCAGCGAAAGGCTCGAGCCTCACCCGCCACCCTCAGGAAGTCAGGGCCCGACCTCGGGATTTAGTTTGTGTTCCTCCCCGTGGGGGGTCGCGGCGATGGGTCGACGATCGCGTTCAGCCCGGATCGGGTCCGACAGGAGCAAGGTGGCGACGCGCAGAGGGCGTCGGGTGGTACACGCCGGGTCCGAACGCCGGCGCAGGACGTGTCGTACGGGCGGACTCGGGCGGAAAACGGCGATGGCAACCCGGACATCGATAGCCTCGTGAGCGACCCAGCGACCGTGCGCGGCGGTGGCATGCATGGCACCGCGGAGGTCGAGTGTGAAGAGCCCGAGGCACGAGCGCGAGGAGCTCGATCCCTTCAATCCGAAACACAGGGTCCTTTCCGATTCCGCCCCAAAGGGCGATCTGGTCGCCGGGAATGACCGTGGCCGCGACCCCGGCCAGGGTCTTGGACGGCTCGAAGGCCCACCCTTCGATGCGCACGGAGTGAGCGTCCTCGAGCACCAATCGGACGTGACCTCCGCGTCCGCGAATGGGCCTTGATGCGATCGTGCCGGTGACACGTGCTGCGTCATAAGGTCGGAGTTCCGCGATCGATCGATCCTGAAGATGATCTCCCGTCGCTTGATTCGTTTTGAAGAGGAAGGATCGATACACGAGTTCGGACCCGATCCTGGCGGGAAGATGTCGCAGTCGTCGAGGAGACCGCGCTCGGAGGCCATACAAGATGGGACAGTTCGTGTGAGGAGCGACGAGCAGTCTACGGGTCTCGCGGTCGAAGCAGTGGAAGAGTTCAGGAAACTCCCGCTGGGCCCGTCGGACGCTCTCGGCGTTGACCCGGCGGGGATGGCCGATTCGCTCAGGGGACCGATAGGTGAGGAGTTCCCACGTCGCCCGCTGTGCGGGCCATGCCACCGCGGCGGCCGCTCCGACGAGGCCTTGCGGAGAGCGGCTCCAGTGGACGCGGGCCTCGACGGATCGGAGCACGGGTTCGACCTCCGACGTTTCGACCCAACGGCTCACGGCGTGCCAGTAGAACGATGCGGCGGGCCGATGGAGGCAAGCGATCAGGGCCGGTTCGGTGTGCGCCCCCTCCCATCGTGTGGTCCGTTGCACAACGGCCCATGCGACCCCAAGGACGTCTTCGCGCTCCCGGTCGGAAAGCGGAGTGGCGCTCCGGAAGCCCCAGCGGGAACCGTCGGGGCCTTCACCTACCCAATGACGCCGGCCCAGGCCATGCCCGAACTCGACCGCCAGAGCACCATTCCCTCGAGTTTTCGTCGGAACGTTCGGGTTGAGACGGACCAGGTGGGGCTCGCCGATGAGGTCGACCCCGAGCTTTTCCACCGCGTCGATGACCTCGAGGAGGGTCAACGTCGTACAGCCCCCGGTCGGGCTGTCCGTGTCGTCTACGCCGAGCCAGATGGTCCCATCCCCTCCGAATCCTTGGACTCTGTCGCCTTCCTCGCCCGCCGACGACGGAAGAGGATGAATCCGAGGACCGCGATGACGACGACCGATGTGCCGATCAGAAGGGCGTCACCGAGAGGAAAAGCGGCCGTGAAGGAAACCGACGCGGTTCCCGACCCTGGGGAATAGTCGCCCGATAGATGCGGGCTTGCCCAGCCCCACGGGTCGTTCGTGACCGAGACGGAGGTAAGACCGCCTGTCGAGGAGATCATCATGCCCGGTGGACCCACGAACGTGAACGGAACACCGACCAGGAGAGAGAGGTTCCCGAGGAAGCTCACGGCCGGAAGTCGGATCGCGAGGACGTGGGAGCCGCCCGCGAGCGCGAAGGACAACGTGGACGAGACCGAGATCGTGAGAGGGCTCGACGAGGTGTCAGGTCCCGTGGCGTTCACGAACGCCAGCCCCGTCAAGCTCGTCGAGGTGGCGTGGTTTCCATCCAGCGTTACGTTGAGAAGATCCGTAGCGCTGAGCGATCCCGTAGGAAGATAGGGCAGCGCCCCTTCGACGAGGCTCGTGAACCGAGCGACCTCGATGGCCGTCACTTCTCCGCTCCGATTCCCAAAGAGGCCGGACGTGAGCGGGGCTGCCTCCAAGTTGGCGATCTCGGTCACGAGAGCGGCGCGTGCGCTCGCGTTGAGGGGGAGGGTCTCGATGAGCGGAGTGAAGTTGCCGTCGATTGCGAACCGAAGCGCGGAACCGTTCGGGTCGACAAGGGTTACGCTCGTGGTGAGGGAACCCGAAGTGTTCATCGTGAGGCTCGCCGACCCCGGGGGAGGAGAGGCCGAGGCAACCGCGACAAAGACGAGGAAGATGGCGCACCCGACTGAGACAGTGAGTGAAGCGGAGACGCCCACGGCCCTTCCCGGCTCTGCGCGACCGGTTAAGCCAGGGCCTTCAGCAAGCGGTCGTACGCTGTCAGGTTGGCCTCAAGGCCGATGTCGGCACGCGCGGGACCGACGCGGTCGGGGAGCAGTTTCAATTCAAGGGCGGGTTCGCTGGCGTCCGCCTCGGGCGGACGGTGCATGACACCTACCGGGATCTTTCCGGATTCCATCGTTTCGAGGCAGAGTCGGAACATCGTCTTGCGGTCCGTGGCGTCGTACCCGGGAAGCTTCTCGACGTTCACGACCTTCTCCCGCCATTCTTTGAAGGTGTCATTGTAGGTCACGCACGGTGAGAGGTCCTCGACGAAGGCGTATCCCTTGTTCGCCTGATTGAACTTGAGGGCCTCGACCAGGACTTGCGTCATCGTCTTGGGATCTCCCGAGAACGTTCGGGCGATGAAATTCGGCGACGGAATCGAGAGAGCGGTGAGGATCGCATCGAACGGGTGCTCCACGTTCCCTTCGAACCCGATCTGGCTGGTGGGGGAGGCTTGGCCCTTCGTAAGCCCGTACGTCTCGTTGTTCATCACGATGTAGAGGATCGAGGCGTTCTTCTTGAGAGCGTGCATGAAGTGCCCCATGCCGATGGCGTACCCATCCCCGTCCCCACCGGCGGCGACGACCGTGAGCGACGGATTCGAGAGCTTGACGCCGACCGCTTGCGCGAGGAGTCGGCCGTGCAGCGCATGGAGTCCGTTGACCTCGATGAAGTTGTGAATCGAACCCGAACAACCGATCCCCCCGACCAATACG
>JBAUTP010000312.1:0-4321 GCA_049582265.1 Thermoplasmata archaeon | reverse complement strand
GGCCGGCACCAAGGATCGCAACCCGTTCCGCATCGGGATGCGACATCAAGCCCGCGGCTACGCCGCCAATCGCCCCGGTACGAATCGCCCCTAGGTCCGACCCCAGGACGATCCCCCGAAGTTGTCGGTCGTCGAGTCCCCAGACGGCCGTCAGCTGGTCGCCGCCTCTCCCACCGGGAAGGTACACTCGCATTCCGAGCCTACGGCCGCGGAGGAAACCTCCGGGCGTGATCGTAAGGCCTGAGGGGCCGATCTCGACCGAGGTCCGCGGCGGAGAGACCATAGTGCCGGTCCTTCGTTCGGCCAGCGCGCCCTCTACCGCTGCGACGGCATCTTCCATCGGGAGGCACCGACCAAGGTCACGATCCGTAAGTAAGAGCGCCATTTCCCCGAGGCGGCGGACCCCTCGTTATCCGTACTTCGGCACGGCCCGCTACTCCCTCGGTCGGGAGCATGCGTTGTTGGCATAAGCTTCTGCAGGCGTTGTTCAGGTCCGGCCTCCCTGCCGCCGCCAGAGACGGATTGGGGCAATGCGGGGAAGGGACTCATAGGATTCACGCGTCCCGGCAGCTCTATCTCGACTCGACGTCCTGAGCGCCTCCGGGGTCCTCATGCCAACTCCGTCCTTCGTCTCGCCGGCCGCAGCGCCCGAGGACTGGCGACGCTTACAGGGGGAGTTTCATCGCTTTCTTGCATCGTTCCACCCGACATGGGGTTCGGCCCAAGCCAAGTCGCTGTTCCAGCAAACCGAGCGGGGTTGGTTGTACTCGCTCGTTTGGCGGCCGACGGCCGGAGACGCGTTGGGGCTCGCCTTCGCACAAGACACGCCGTCCGGAAGCCGCATCCACGGTGTGTGGGTGGAACCCGCGGACTCCCGAAGCCTCGCACGTTTCCTTCACGATTTTGAGCGAGAGATGGGTCGACCCGTGGTCGTGATCACCGACGTGCTCCCTGGAATGGAGCTCGCGGACCAGGTTTCATTCTTCGAAGAAAGGGGATACTGGCATCGCGCCAAAGTGTTGATGCGGAGGGAGATGCGTCGTGGCGTGCTCTCCCCTCCGGGAAGTTCAGAGATTCGCCCTCTTCTTCGATCGGACATCCCGGAACTGGTCACCCTCTATAGCCGGGCCTACCATGAACGACCCGGCGAGTTCTGGGTTTGGACCGCACCCGATCCAGTGGCGGACGCCGAGCTCACATGGAGGTCGCTCCTCGACCCGAGTGGCGAGTGGGTACCGAACCACCGAGCCGAGGCATCCTTTGTCTGGGTGGCCAACAAAAAGGTTGTCGGGGCCGTCGCTGTCGAGGACCGTCCGAGCGGTGTGCCGTACATCTCCGACCTGATTGTCGACCCCGAGCATCATCGTCACGGTATCGGTCGCCGTCTCATGGAGAGGACGCTACTCGAGCTCAGCCAGGGCCCGTCCGAGGTGGTGGAGCTTGCCGCGATCCAGTACGGTGCACCGTATCGGCTTTACGAAAAGATCGGCTTCCGCGAGGTCGCACCCCCCGACGGTCGCTACGATGGGCATTGGGTCCTCGGGCCGGATCCGACGCGAGGGCTGCGGGGCGGGTTCTCCGGCCCACGTGCCACGAAAGACTGACGCCGAATTCTCGTTTCGAACGGGAGAGGACCCACAGGAGTCGGCCGGATGCGAGGAATCACGAAGTCCAACGCCAATCGAGGATCTCCGGCATATCCCTGCCGTTTTCGCGGATGTAGGCACGGTGCTCGACCAGCTTGTGTTCGAATCGTTGGATGACGTCGGAAGCGTGCGACCGAAGGCGGGCCGTCCGACGCAAGGCTTCGATGGCCAACTGGTAGCGGCTCATTTCGTTCAGGACCAACATATCGAACGGGGTCGTCGTCGTGCCCTCTTCGACGTATCCACGAACATGGAATCGTGTGGGATTTGGCCGACGGTAGATGAGTTCGTGGATCACCCCAGGGTAGCCGTGGAACGCGAAGACCACCTCGGCGGAATCGGTGAAGAGTTCGCGGAATGCCGTGTCCTCCAATCCGTGAGGGTGGTCGGCCCGCGAATCGAGTGCGAAGAGATCCATCACGTTGACGACGCGGACCTTGAGGTCGGGGATCTCACGTCGCAAGAGCCACGCGGCCGCGAGGACCTCCCGCGTCGGTACGTCGCCCGCCCCTGCGAGCACCACGTCCGGCTGGCCTTCTTCGTTACCGGCCCAGGGCCAGATGGAAGCTCCGCGCCGGCAATGTTCCGTGGCACTCTCGAGGGTGAGCCATTGAGGCATGGGTTTCTTTGACGCAACGATGAGGTTGATGTACCCGCGGCTGCGAAGACAATGGTCCGTGACGGAGAGAAGGGTGTTGCCATCCGGGGGCAAGTAAATCCGTGTTATCTCGGCCTTTTTGGTGAGGAGCATGTTGATGAACGTCGGGCCTTGGTGGCTGTAGCCATTGTGGTCTTGTTCCCAGATGTGGCTCGTCAAGAGGTAGTTCAAGGATGCGATCGGCTTTCGCCAGGCCGTCTCCCGCGACATCTTGTCCCACTTCGCGTACTGGGCCATCATGGAGTCTACGATGCTGATGAACGCCTCGTAACACGCAAAGATCCCGTGACGGCCGCTGAGGAGGTACCCCTCGAGCCAGCCCTCACAGCAATGCTCGCTCAGGATCTCCATCACGCGTCCGTCCCGCGAGAGGAATTCGTCGGTCGCGAGGATCGGTAACTCGGTCGTGCGTAACGTGGCCTCGAAGACCGCCTGAAGGCGGTTCGAGCTTGTTTCATCGGGGCAAAACATTCGGAAGTTCTGGTCTTTCTCGGAGGCACGGAAGACATCCCGGAGGTACGCTCCGAGCACTCGGGTACCTTCGGTCTGGGTCGCTCCGGGTGAAGGGATCGCCACCTCGTGGCTCCTGAGCTCGGGGAGGGCGAGCGGCTTCAGGAGGCGGCCGCCGTTCGCCACCGGACATTGGCCCAGCCGTTTCCCGTTGGGTGGGTAGATGGCGATGGCCGTCGGAGTGGCCCGGCCCCGAGCATCAAAGAGTTCCTCCGGGCGATAGCTCCTCAACCACTTCTCGAGCAAGTGGAGGTGCTCGGGGTTCGTAGCGGGGTCTTCGATGGGGATTTGATGCGAATGGAAAGTGCCCTCGACCGGATGACCATCAACTTCCTTAGGGCCCGTCCATCCCTTGGGAGTTCGTAGCACGATGAGCGGCCAGATTGGCGGTTCCGCGGGCTTCCCTCCGCTTCGGGCGTGCTCCTGGATCCTTCGAATTTGCGCATTGGCCCAATCCAGGGCGGCCCACATCTCCGCATGAACCTGGGCGGGGTCGTCCCCTGCCACTTCCCGGCTCTCAAATCCCATGCCCCGAAAGTAGGTCTTCAAGTCGTCGGGGGGGATACGAGCCAGGATCGTAGGACCGGAGAGTTTGTAGCCGTTCAGATGGAGAATGGGGAGTACCGCGCCGTCTGTTACGGGATTCAGGAACTTTCCGGACTGCCACGAGGCGGCGAGGGGCCCGGTCTCGGCTTCTCCGTCCCCCACTACGCACGCCACGAGGAGATCCGGGTGGTCGAAAGCGGCGCCGTAGGCATGCACCAGCGCGTACCCGAGCTCGCCGCCCTCGTGCATCGCGCCCGGCGTCATCGCCGTAACGTGGCTCGGGAACCCTCCGGGCCACGAGAAGTCGTGGACGAAATGAGTGAGGCCAGCCTCATCGAGGGTGTATTGGGGATAGTACTCCGTGAGCGTGCCCTCGAGGTAAAGACAGGCGAGTACGGCCGGCGATCCGTGGCCCGTTCCTGCCACGAACAGGACGGTTCGCGAAGTATCCTGGATGAGGCGGCTCACATGGGCATAGACCAAGTTCAATCCGGGCTGGGTTCCCCAATGGCCCAGCAGGCGCGCCTTGATGTCCTCCGCAAGGAGGGGACGCCGCAGAAGTGCGTTGTCTCGTAAGTACAGCTGAGCCGCACCGAGATAATTCGCCGCTCGGAAGTTAGCGTCTATTTGGCTCAGACGCTCCTTGGAAGGTTCCGTCATCTCCCGCTCCTCAGCGATCGTGTGACGTCCAAACGTCGAGGGCGTGCCGCGCGATCATGCTCTCCTCGTCTGTAGGGATCACACGCACGTCGACCAGGGATTTGGGTCCAGAGATCACCGGCGCGTTCTTTTCGTTGAGCGTACGGTCCAGACGGATCCCCAGATGAGCGAGCCCGCCACAGATGCGGCTCCGAATCGTGGCCGATCGTTCTCCGATGCCCGCGGTGAAAACGAGCGTGTCGAGTCCGCCGATCGCCACCGTGAGCGCGCTCAGGTGCTTCTGGGCTTGATAGCAGAAGAG
>JBAUTP010000311.1:0-3763 GCA_049582265.1 Thermoplasmata archaeon | reverse complement strand
CCCGAGGAACGAGCGTTAGGGTACGTGCCCCAGGGCCTCGGGCTTTTCCCACATCGGACGGTCGAGCGCAATGTCCGCTATCCGATGGAGCTTCGAGATCGAAAGGACGCCGATTCTCGTACCCGCGACCTTCTCGAACGGTTCCGTCTCACCCCACTACGCGGGCGGTATCCTACGCGGCTGAGCGGCGGGGAGAAACAGCGAGTCGCCCTTGCACGCGCTCTGGCGGCCGACCCGGAACTGATCGTGTGGGATGAACCGTGGCAGGCGCTCGACGTCATGGCACGGCACGAACTCGGACTCATCCTCCATGAAGTGCGGGAAACGGAACGGGTTCCCATCGTGGTCGTGACCCACGATGCCGCCCTTGCCTTCTCGATCGCCGACACCTTCCTCGTACTTCACCGAGGTCGCGTCCAGACCTCGTGCGATGCCGAGACACTGCTTCGGTCCCCGTCGGACCCGTTCGTAGCTCGGTTCGTCGGTTTCGAGAACGTCTACGACCGTGCCACGCTCGAAGCGGCATTACCCTCTCCGTTCGCAGCGTGGCTCCTCAACGCCTCGGGGGATGGGGGCGTCGCCTTCATGAGCCCCGTTCTTTCGGCCGAACCCGAGGGTCCCGGGACCTGGGAAGGGACCGTACGAAGTGTTCGACCGACCCCACGCGGATTGAGCCTCGAGGTCCGCGCGGACGGTCTCTTCGTGAATCTCTCCGTACCGGTGCCCGTGCCGCAGCCCCCTCCCACGATCGGACAGCGCCGGCGTTTCGCGGTGGACCCGAACACGCTTCATACGCTGGAAAATTCTTCCCACGGGGTTCCCGAGGACGCATGACGCACCGTCCGAATATCGTCACGACGACGGACGTCGCTCTCCTTCGAGCCCTGGCGGGGGAACGCTCGGTGGTCGCGGCGAGCCGGACGCTCGGGATCTCCCGTGACCGCGCGGTCTACCGCTTACGTCGGCTGGAGCGGGCGTTCGGCGGCCCCGTGGTCAGGAGCGAGCGCGGGGGCACCCGACACGGGGGGACGCGCCTCACCGAACTCGGCGACCGCATCATCCGGCAGGGATTCGACTCGGTCGAGCTTCTCGACTCCCAACCACTCCAATCCCCCTCTCGGTCCAACCTTCTTCGCGGAGTCTATGAGCGATCGCCCTCTCCCGCCGTGCGAATCGACCCTCATCTTCGGCTGAGCGTCTCCTTCTCGGCCGAGGAAGGTGAACCCGTTGCCGTACTCCTCGACCCCGAGTCGATCGTCGTCGCGCGCCGGTCCTTTCCGTCCAGCGCTCGTAACTGCATCCCTGGGACCGTCGAGCGCGTGGAGGAGCGGCGGGGCTCCTCGTCTTCGGCGGTGCGCGTGCGCTCGGGATCGGTTCAGCTGACGATCGCAGTGACCCCCGAGTCGGTGCGGCTCCTTCGACTGAGACCCGGCGCGAACGTCGTCCTGCTCGTGAAGGCGACCGCCCTTCGACGCGTCGGAGCTCCGACGGCCGGGGCTATTCGCGGATCCCTTCGTTCGTGAGCGAGAAGACCGCCTCGCCCTCGGGGAGGTTCGGCGAGTCGATGAGCCGGGCGATCCGCCGTGGAGGCTTCGACTTCCGAAGGTAAAGTCGATAGGTGGCCGCATGGGCGACGATATTCCCGCCGATCGGTCGCGTGGGGTCGCCGAACAGGACATCCGGCCGGGACGAGACCTGATTGGTCACGACGATCGCGGCGTTGTAGGTGTCCCCGAACCGCAAGAGCTCGTGAAGGTGGCGGTTCAAGAGCTGCTGGCGTGGGGCGAGCTCCGCTCGTCCCACGTACTCACTTCGGAAATGGGCGGTCAAGGAATCGACCACGATGAGTTTCACCGGCCGGTCCCGAGCCAGCTCCTGGGCCTTGGAGACCAGCAGCATTTGATGGTTGGAGTTGAACGCGCGCGCGATGTGGATGCGGTCGAGCGTCGCGATCGGGTCGATGCCCGCCGCTTTCGCCATGTCCACGACGCGTTCGGGACGGAACGTACTTTCCGTGTCGATGTAGACCGCTTCCCCGTTGAGCCCGCCCTGGTCGGGGGGTAGCTGGACGTTGACCGCGAGCTGGTGAGCGAGCTGGGTCTTTCCCGTACCGAACTCTCCCGCGAGCTCGGTGATCGCCTGGGTCTCGACCCCGCCCCCGAGGAGCTCGTCAAGCGTCTTCGCGTTGGTCGAGATGCGTCCTAGGCGTTTTCGTCGCTCGAGGAGCTCCGTCCCGAGCTCGAACGCTCCGACGTCGGCCTTGCGCCGCGCTTCGCTAATGATCTTCTGAGCGATCGCGGTACCGATCTCTGCGGCCTCGGCGACGTCCCCGGGGGAGGCGACGGCGAGCTCCATAAGGTCGGTATACCCTGCCTCGCGGAGCTTGTCGGCCGTGGTCGCGCCTACACCGGCGAGGTCTTCGAGAGCGATCTCGGGCTTGGCATCCGGTTCCGGTTCGCTGGATCCGCTGGCCCGCGCCGATGTCTTACTGGGACTCACGATGCGCGGACGAACCGCGCCCACTTAAGGATAGAGGAGAGGAGGTCTCAGTGTTCGCCGGTCAGGCCGTGACGGCCGACTGGAAGGGCTCTCCCGTGAGCCGTTGGAAGACCGTGGTGTAGAGTCGGCTCACTTCGTCCACGAGGAGCGGCGGAAGGGGCGGGATGTCGGGCTCGGCGGTCCCGGCGTTCCGGGCTTTCATGAGCCGGTCGTAGTAGCCGGACGTCCGGTAGTGCTGACGAACGAATTCCTTCGAGAACTCGACCTGGCGTCCTCGCTCGTACGCCCCCTTGTCCCAGAAGCGATCTTCGTCGGCGGTCCCGAACGTATCGACGAGCATGAGCTTGCCCTCGGCATCGATCGCAAACTCCTTCTTGCCATCGACATGAATGAGGCCCCGCGGCTCGATCTCCTTCGCCATTCCCTCGTCGACCTTGAGGATCGTCTCGCGGACCGTGTCCATTGTCTTGGCGTCGATCGTCGCAAGCTCGAGGGCCTCGTTCATGGTGAGCAGACGGTCGACCGGTTCGAGCTTGGTGGTGACCTCGAAATGCGGGGTGGGAAGTTTCATGCCGTACGTCACAGCGCGACCCGCCGAGAACCCGAGCTCCTCGGGGCCGACCTTCCCTTGCTTCACCCGGTCCCACATGGACCCGGCGACGTAGTAGCGGACGATGAATTCGAGGGGGATGAGGAAATTCTTGGGGTGGGGTCCCAGTGTTCGGGGTTTCGGTTCCACACGCACCCGCTTCACTCGCATGGCGGTGGGGGAGGGCAGGCCCAAAAAGTGGTGATAGACTTTGAGTCGGCTACACATCAGGAACCAGTGGGTCGCCGTGGCGGCAAGGGTCTCCCCCTTGTGCGGGATCTCGCTGGGCACGTGCTTATCGAAGACGGAAATGTCATTCGTGAACCGGAACTCGAGCTCCGTCGGTGAAACCTCGTAGACCTCCTTCACTTTCCCACGTCGCAAGTAGCGCGGAGCTTCGCCGCTGGTAGCCGGGGCGGGCCGTGAGGTCATGGCGAACGGAGCGCGGCAGGGACTTTTAGGCTATGCGGCTCGCTAGACGGACCGTGCGTGGAGACTGCTGATCGGTCGGAACCCCCGCTTCGTGTAGAACTTCGATGCGATCTGATTCTGTGTGGGGAAGTCCGCGGTCACGATGCCGGCTCCCTTTTGCTTGAGACGATTCACGGTCTCGTTGAGGAGGTTCTCACCCATTCCGTGGCGACGGTAGAGAGGCAGAAGATAGATGTCGAGAAT
>JBAUTP010000310.1:0-12492 GCA_049582265.1 Thermoplasmata archaeon | reverse complement strand
GGTCGAGGCCGTCGAGGACGAGATCCGACGTACTCCCTACAACAAGGCGACGCAGGGCCATATCGGTCGGCTCAAGGCCAAACTCGCCTTCCTTCGGCTGGAACGTGAGAAGCGCGCCCGCGGGCGCGGCGGCGGGCTCGGGTACGCCGTGCGAAAGTCCGGCCACGCGACCGTCGGTCTTGTGGGCTATCCGTCGGTGGGAAAGTCCACCCTGTTGAACCGGATCACCGGCGCTCACAGCGAGATGGGCGCCTACGATTTCACCACGCTATCGATCATCCCCGGCGTCCTCAAGTGGGGGGGCGCTTCGATCCAGATCCTGGACATGCCCGGACTCGTCCCCGGTGCCGCGCGGGGGCGCGGCCGTGGACGCGAGGTCCTCTCGGTCGTACGATCCGTTGACCTTGTTCTCTTCCTGATTGACCCGGAGCATCCGGACTTCCGAGCCCTTGTGAATGAGTTGGAGGGCGCCGGCGTGCGCGTCAACGGGCGGCCGCCAAAGATCGTAGTGACGCACAGCGACCGCGGTGGCCTCACGATCTCGAGCACTGTGCGGTTGACACACCTGGGGAGCGGTCTCGCGGCCGGTATCGCCCGAGAATTCGGCGTGCATAACGGGCTGATCGTGTTCCGGGAGGACGCCACGGCCGACCAACTGATCGACGTGCTCGCCGGGAACCGCGTGTATACGCTGGGCTTGCTGGCGGTCAACAAGAGCGAGCTCTTGGCTCCTGCGGACATCATGTCACTCCGCCGGCGCTTCCCTCCGTTCGAGCCCATGTTCATCTCGGCGCGGACCGGCGCTGGCATCCCCGAACTGGTGGAGCGCATGGGCCAGACCCTCGCTTTCATCCGGATCTACGTGAAGCCGCCGGGTCGGGAGGCGGACCGGAAGGAACCGGTCATCCTTCGTCGCGGTGAGCGAGTCGACGATCTCCTGAAACGCCTTCCCCCGGACCTTGATGTCGCGTTCAAGTCGGCTCAGGTATGGGGAAGGAGCGCGCGATTCGCGGGTCAAACCGTGGGGCGAGAGCATCGTTTGGCGGACGAGGATGTCGTGACGATTATGGTCCAGCGGGGCGCCCGTCCCGCGACCGCGTAGCGCGCCTGGGACGACGTGAGCCCTCCGTACGTACCGACGTCATCCTGCCACCCAGAAGAAAATGACGCCGGTGGAACGGGTCCAGTCGGAGCGCCGTCCCGACGGCCACGAACCGACGCATCTCCTCCTGCGCTGTCGTGGCATGCTCGGCTTCGGGACGATCCCTCCCCATGCTCGCGGTCTTGAGTGCGAGCAGGACCGCGCCGTCTCCGCGGAGGAACCAATGCGCGTTGGCGCGGACGATGGCGACCTGGTCTGGCTGCGCGACGTCCGCGTAGATCCCGTCGGCCGGGGGCACGAGGCCGCCGTACTCCTCGGGAGATCGAGCGTCCGCCAGAACGGGGAGCAGGTTGGGGTAGCGTCGCGCGAGGGCAAGCAGGCGAACGAAGGTGCGAGGACTACGCTCTACCGCGACGACCTGGCCCGCCGGCCCCACGAGATCCGCTACGTGCGAAGCGGTCGTGCCGTTTGCCGCACCTAGATAGAGCCATGTTTCCCCGACATGGGGGATAGGCCCATCATATCCGAGGAGAAGCCCCGCCGCTAGCTTGCTCCGCGACGGGTCCCACCGACGGACGATGGTCCGACCGACCGCATGGATCGGTTCGCCGTGGGTGGACGGAGGCTCGCCGAGCGCTTGAGTCCACAGGGATTGTCGGTGGAACTCCTTTCGAACGAACAGCCGGGGGGAGGAACCATGCGGAACGAACGTCGCGGCCCGCTTCATGGGCTGAGCCTCCGATTGAGCGCGTCGATCCGACGGTCACGACGTTGGATAAGCCGGGCCGAGAGGTCAGCCTTGGTGCTCGCGTCGGCTCGGGCGGCGATAGCCGCGAGCGCTGCGAGGCTCCGAGCGTACGCCCCGCGACGATCGAGAGGCACCCGATTCATGCCTTCGGCTCGAAAGAGGACGCCGAACCGTGGGGTTCGGTCGGAGGCCGGTCGTCGGAGGCTCCCGAGGAGCTGGATGCGACTCGAGTTCATGCGCGCCAGCGGGATCGTTCCTCCCGCCTGAGCCACCAACCGAGCGGCAGTACGACCCCCGACGAGCTGTGCCAAGTTCGGTACTAGTTCATGCGCGAGCTCCCCCACCCGAGCTTCGAGCCGCGCATGGTGATCGGCTAGGGATTCGCGGAACCGGCCCCTCTCTCGGTCGTACGCCTCTAGGTCGGGGCCCGCGACCAGCCATTGGTCCGAGGCATTCGTCTCCCGCCGCAGGGCTCGTTCAAGCCGTTCCTCTTCCCTGGCCAGGGAGATGAGTACCTCTTCCGGCGCGGCAAGCCGCGAACGAACACGTAGCTCGGCAAGCGCGAGAGCGGTGGCTCGCAGTCTCCGGTGGTCGCCTGCAAAGGCGCTTCTTCGGGCAGCCCGGTATTGTTCGACCGGTGCGGTCTGAAGCGAATATCCCGCGCTCTCAAACCCTCGCCGGAGCGGTGCATCGAGTACCCGGAGCTCGTCAAGTTCCTGTGTGGACCGGCTCTTCCCCACGAGCCGACGGATCGCCTCCTCGAAGTGGGATTCGATCGCCCGCGCGACAAGTTCTGGCGTGCTGCCGAGCGCGAATTCCTCGGCGGACGAAGAAGGTCCACTCGTCAGGTACAGCCGATCGCCCGCCCAGAGGACGAGGGCCATGGAGGGGCTAGTACTCCTCGAGGACCTTCTGGAAGCGCCGGCGCTCCTGCGGGACGTCCACGGGATACCGCCCGGTGAGACAACCCATGCAAAGCCCGTCCGCCGGGATGCCGATCGACTCCACGAGGCCCGGTTCCGATAGGTAGTGGACGCTCTGGGCCCCGATCATCTCGGCGATCTCGGCCTCGGTGCGGCCCGCGGCCACCAGCTGGCGGCGGTCCTTCATGTCGACCCCAAAGTAGCAGGGGGCGATGATGGGAGGGCAACCGATGCGAACATCCACGGATACCGCACCCGCGTCTCGGACCATGCGGACGATCTCGCGTAAGGTCGTCCCTCGGACGATCGAATCGTCCAACAGGACGACCCGCTTGCCCCGAAGGAGCTCGGGAACCGGGTGAAGTTTGACGCGCACTTCGGCCTCCCGTCGACGTTGGTCCGGCAGGATGAACGTCCGTTCCACGAATCGATTCTTGATGAGCGCCTCGGCGTACGGGATCCCCGAGACCTGGGAAAACCCCAAGGCCTGGGGGCGTGACGAGTCGGGGACAGGCACCACGAGGTCGGCTTCGACGGGGCTTTCTCGCGCCAGGCGCTCCCCTACCTTTTGTCGTGCCTCGTAGATGCTCTTTCCCTGCGCGACGGAATCGGGCCGTGAAAAGTAAACGAACTCGAACATGCAGTGAGCGGTCTCCTTGGGGACCGCGGCCCGCGAGGTCCTGAGCTTGTTGCGTTCGATGACGATGACCTCGCCGGGGAGAACGTCCCGGAGCAATTTTCCCCCCATGAGCTCGATGGCCACCGACTCACTGGCCACGGCATACCCACCGTCGAGCGAGCCCAAGACGAGGGGGCGGATCCCCAGCGGGTCACGGAACGCCATCAGGCGGTTGCTCGTGACCATGACGACTGCGAAGCCCCCGATGAGCTCGGTGCAGGCTCGACGGATCGCTCCCTCCAAGTCACGGGTACGCACGTACTCGGCCGCGATCATCTGACCGATCGTCTCCGAGTCCGCACTTCCCAGGAACTCGACGCCCTGCGCCTGCAGACGCCGGCGAATGCGTTCGAAATTGACGATGTCCCCGTTGTGAGCGAGCGCGGCGTCCTCTTCGCGAAGTTTCACGACGAGGGGCTGCGCATTCTCGAGCTCGGATGCCCCCGTGGTCGAGTAACGGACGTGACCGATGCCGATCGGCCCTCGCAAGGCTTCCAGGATGTCCTGGGTAAACACCTCGTGAACGAGACCCATCCCCTTCCGATGATGCAGGACGCCGTGCGAGGCGGTCGCGATACCAGCGGATTCTTGGCCGCGATGTTGGAGCGCGCGCAGCCCCGTGTAGAGCGTGGGAGCCGCCCCGCGTCCGGCCAGCGACACCCCCACGACGCCACAAAACTCTCGAGCGGGCATCAGGGCGGGGGAAGCGAGCTGCCTCCTGACACAGGGACCGGGCAGTGGTTCTTAAGCCGAGCGGCGCGAGGCGCGGAACGTAACGGCGTATCGCCGGCGTAACCACACTGGACGCAGGCGGTCAGTGGATGCGTTTCGTCGAGATGAGGGGCGAGCCGCGAAACCGGCGACGCGCCCCCGGGGGGAAGCGAGCGCTACCGCGGGGTTCAGCCGAAGAGGGCTGAGAGGCCCTCAGCCGCCTCTTCTTCCGAGACGCCCTTCTCTTCTTTCTTCTCCTCTTCCTTCTTCTCGCCCTTGGCTTCCTTCTTCTCGGCTGCCGCCGGCGCGGCCGGTGCAGCAAAGGTCTCCGCTTTCGCGATGACCTCGGTCAGGTTGACTCCGTCGAGCGAAGCCAAGAGAGCCTTCACGCGCGCGGTGTCAGGCTCGACACCTGCGGCGGAGAGGACCTGGGTCAATCCCTTTTCGTCGATCGGCTTTCCCGCGGCGTTGAGTAGCAACGCTCCATACACGTACTCCATTTTGCTCACTTCTCCTTCTTTTTGGGTGATCTTCAGGCTCCTGAAAGTTGCTGAACCGCAGCGGCCGCTCGGACGGCCTTTCCGACGAGCAGCGGAAGCGTTGCCGGGGTCACGTAGCCAGCGGCCACAGCGAGGGCAAGCGCCCGTCGGTGCGCACGTGCGACGAGCAGCGGAAGGGTGACGGTGGTAGGATACCCGATCTCGACGGCGAGTCCGACGGCCACATGATGCGCGCGACCGAACTGGGCGCGCTGTTCATCCATGTCGATCGCGAGAACGTCCGGTCCGTAGAACGTGGGGCCGTCAACGACTGCGCGGAGCGCGAGACCGACCTCCATGGGAAGGATATCCAGACGAGTGAGCAGGCCCGCGACCTCTCGCGAGATGGGAGCACCGGCCTTGACAATGATCGTGTCTTTCTTCAGTACGACCTTCCCCTTCTCGATGGCCGCGGGAAAACCGGCATGCTGAAGTTCGCCCACGATCGGGCCCGGTTTGAAGCTGGTCGTTCCGGCCGGTACACGAATATCGTGAGGCGCGGTTTCGCCTCCTCGCGCGGGAGTTGGCGAGCGGGTGCGGAAGAGCTCTTGGTAGAGTGCGAAGGGATTGCCCTCGGCCGAGAGGATCGCGGTCTGGTCCTCGACACGCTCCAGTAACGGTTGGAGAGAGGGTCGGTCCTTGACCGCCTCCTCGAGGGCATGACGGATCGCATTGTTCGGCGCGACCAGGATCGGGTGCCCTCGGTTCCTGAGCTCACGGCGCATCGCCTGGAGAGCGGCCGCCGGAACTCCGCGTACCCCCACCAGCGCGGTCATTGGTTGGCTCAGCACCTGGGACTTCAACTCTTGAATCCGAGCGAGCTTCTCGGGGGCGACGCTCCCACGTCCCGGCACCTTCCCCTCCTCGGCTCACCAGAGCCGGACTGCAGGACCCATCGTCGTCTTGACGTAGACCGACTCGATGTTCCCCCGACCGCGCTCCAGCCTTCCGACGATGCGATTGAGCACGGCGTCGACATTCTGGGCCAGCTGTTCGGGGGGCATCGTGCGGGTCCCCACGGGGGCATGGAAGGTGCGGTTTCCTTTCGACCGGACACGCACCGACCGCTTCAGCGAGTTGATGAGGTTCGTGGGGTCGCTCCCCGGGGGGAGCGGACGTGGCATCTTGCCGCGCGGGCCAAGAACGACACCCAGCCGCCGGCCGATCGTTGGCATGAGCGGCGCTTCCGCGAGGAAAAAATCGACTTCAGCCACGAGCTTCTTCGCCGCCTTCTTGTCCTTCACGAGGTCCTCGAGCTCGCCGGCCTGGATGGTCCGATCGGCGATGGGCCGGACCTTCTGGCACATCTCGGGGCTCGCGATCACGGCTACGCGGACGGGCTTTCCCCGTCCGTTCGGAAGCGGGATCTCGTCCTCGATCCGGTTCTTTGGGACGCTCAGGTCAAGCTCCTTCAGGTTCACTGACACCTCGAGCGTCTCCTCATACTTTCGGGCCGGGGCCTTCCCGAGAGCCTCAGTGACGGCGTCGATGGACGTACGATCGGGCATTGACAGCGTGAAACGCGCGGCCGCCGAGCAAGCATCTGGTTATAAAGCTTGGTCGGAGCATTGGCGAGGAGCCGAATCCACATGGACCGTCTCCGAGGGGAATCGGTCGTCCGCCAACGTAACCCTATATAGCTCCCACGTTTCCGCGGCGCCCGATGCACTATCCCAAGATCGTATCCGCCTACTGTCCGAAATGCCGGCATCATACGGCCCACGACGTCGAGAAGGTCCGCAAGAGGCCCGCATCGGAGCTCAAGTGGGGTCAGCGGCGGTTCCGCCGAGCGACCCGAGGGTACGGAGGCTTCCCTCGCCCCAAGCCAGAAGGCCGGGCGAAAGCAGTCCGGCGCGTGAATCTGAAGTACGTCTGTAAGGTCTGTCAGTACACCGTGCAACCGGCGAGCTGGCGTGCGAGCCAACTCGAACTGGTGGAGCAGCACAAATGACGGCGAGTCGAGCGCCGACCGAGTTTTGGGTTGTGAAGTGTCCCGACTGCTCGAACGAGCAAACCGTGTTCAGCCGGCCCGTGACGACCGTGAACTGCGCGGTTTGTGGAGCGACGTTGGCCACGCCCACGGGAGGTCTCGCTGCTCTGCGCGCCGAGAAAGTCCGCGTCGCGGCGGCGTAGGCAGGGATATCGCCAATGCCACTGCGAGCCGAATTCCCGGAAGAGGGTGAACTCGTCGTCGGGACGGTCACCTCGATCCGCAATTTTGGCGCGTTCGTTACCTTGGACGAGTACAACAACCGCGAGGCGTTCATTCACCTGTCCGAAGTGGCCACGGGGTGGGTCAAGTACATCCGGGATCACATCCGGGAAAGTCAGAAGATCGTCGCTCGCGTCCTCCGGGTGGATGCTCAGAAGGCTCAGATCGACCTATCGCTGAAACGTATCAACGATCACCAGCGACGTGAAAAGGTGCAAGGTTGGAAGAATGAGCAACGGGCGATGAAACTTCTCCAGGTCGTCGCCCACACCCTGCATATCGAAGAGCCCGCGACTCACGCTCTCTTCGCGGAGGGGCTGGTCGAGCAGTACGGGAGCCTCTTCGTGGCGTTCGAAGCGGCGAGCGCCGACCCCAGCAAGTTCCAGAAGGAGCATGGGCGGGGCGCCTGGGTCACGGCCGTGCTGAAGGTCGCTCGCGAGAATCTCGTTCCGCCCCACGTCGCGATCCGCGGCATCCTCGAGTTGTCCGATGCCTCCCCGGCGGGTGTCGAGAACGTACGGGCGGCTCTCCAGGAGGCCGAAAAGGTCGACCCTTCCGCTGTCATCGTGCGCTACGTCGGTGCTCCGAAGTACCGCCTCCAAGTGTCCGGGACCCAGTACAAGCAAGTTGAGGAAGTGCTTCGAAAGGCAACCGAATCGGCACTGACCCGCATCAAAGCCTCCGGCGGGGAGGGCCAGTTCGTTCGGCAATGACCGAGTCCCTCCTTCGCGTCTGTCGTGGGTGTCAGCGCTACACGCTCAAGCTCACGTGCCCCTCGTGCAAGGGCGCCACGCGGACGCCCCACCCTGCGCGCTTCTCGCCCCAGGATCGCTATGGTGCGTACCGACGCCTACTGATGGCCGCACAACCCAGCCCTCAGGAGTGATCTCCCCGTGGCCAGCGCACTCCATCGGATCAAGGTCGTGAACGACGTGAGCGATCTCGTTCCCGTCCTGCGGGCCGTGGATACTCCTCTCAAGCTCAAGCTCGTTCAGCGACTCGCGGAAGCGTGGCTGACCTCCGACGACATCGAGCGGGAATTCGGAAAGGAGGGTCTCCGGGCCCTCACGTTCTTCGAGAAGTTGAAGCTCATCGATACTCGCTGGGTCGCGCGGGAAGGCAAGAAGACGCCCAGCAAGAGCTACCACTTCTACTACTCCACCATCAATATCAACACAACCGCGCCGCTCGGCGAAGTTTCGGAGATCCTGGCCATCGCGAGCATGCCCGACAAGGACTACGTGAAGCTGGAGCAGCTCATCTACGACGCCGTGGGAGAGACGGGACGCTTCTTCTCCGACGTGGCCGAGGAGCTGGGCATGTCTCCGACTCGCCTCAAGGGGCTGGTCAACCGTTCCGAGAAACTTGAATACCACGGACATCGCATCGAGCGCTTCCATGCCCGCCCGCCGTAAGCGGCGGCCCGATGTTGCGGTCCTGCGCATTGGTCACCGCCCGGGTCGCGACCCGCGTCTCACGACGCACGTAGCGCTGGCCGCCCGCGCGTTTGGGGCAGGGGCGCTCTACGTTCATCCACCGGATCCGGGGCTCAGCGAGCGTCTCGAGGCCGTCGCTCGACGCTGGGGAGGTTCCTTCCGAGTCATGGGCGTCACCGACTGGAGAAGCTTCGTCCGCCATTGGAAGGGCGCCGTCGTTCACTTGACGATGTATGGCGAGGCGCTGCCGGCGGTGATACCCCGGCTTCGTCGTCGCCATCGCATCCTTCTGGTAGTCGGAGGCGCCAAGGTGCCTCCCTCCCTCTATAGTATCGCCGACGTCAACGTCGCCATCGGTCACCAGCCCCACAGCGAGGTGGCCGCCGTCGCGATCATGCTGGAACGTCTCTTCGGTTGGCCGGGCGGGGAACCTTGGGACGGCGCGAGGCAGGTCATCCGACCGAGCCCGAGGGGAAAAGACGTCGTGGAGCTTCCTCGGCAAGGGACCGAATGAGCGAAGATGCGATCGCGGCCAAGTCATGGCCGTTAGCCGCTCGAGCCCCCGGCAAGTGCATTCTGTTCGGCGAGCACGCCATCGTCTATGGGAAACCCGAGCTCGTGCTGGCCATCGACCTCTATGCCCAAATGGGGATACGGGAAGCGTCATCGTTGAGCCTCAACGGAGACCGGCGGCCGCTCGAGCACAACCCCTACCTACGGGCCGGCGTCGATCATTTCGGGGCGGCTGCCATCCCCCTCGAGCTACGCGTGACCTCCCGCATCCCTCGGGCGGCCGGCCTCGGTTCCTCCGCGGCCTTCTGCGCGAATCTGGCAACGGCATTCAGCGCCGCTGCGGGAGGGTGCTCTCGTGCCGAGCTCCATCAACGAAGCTTCCTGATCGAACGATCGGCACAGGGCGTCGGAAGC
Source organism: Thermoplasmata archaeon (assembly GCA_049582265.1). Taxonomy (GTDB): domain Archaea; phylum Thermoplasmatota; class Thermoplasmata; order Lutacidiplasmatales; family UBA184; genus Lutacidiplasma. The sequence goes on along the minus strand of JBAUTP010000310.1, from coordinate 3,215 downwards.
CCGGGGGACACCGCGGCCGCCGTGGCCGGAGGCTATCTCGCGCTCAACGACTCGGCGGGAGCTCCCCTCTGGGAGATAACCGACGGGGACCGACAGTGGGACGTCCATCGGATCGGGGATCCCGGCTGGATCTGGGTCGTCGCCTACAGCGGGGTCCCGCGCAACACCGCCGACGCAGTGCGTCGCGTAGCGGAGCGTCTCGCCGCTCCGGACGGCCCCCGACTTCTTGACGAATTGGAAGAGGTGGCTCACGAGGGTATCTCTGCCGTCGAGCACGAGGACCGTGCGCGGGTCGGTGCCTTGCTGACCCGCAACCAGGGGATCCTGCGACAGCTCGGCGTCTCCCACCCCCGCCTGGAGGCACTCATCGATGCGTTGGGTCCGGCTACCGAAGGCGTCAAATTAACGGGGGCCGGCGCCGGGGGCTCGGTGGTCGGACTTCCGAAGGTGGGACGAGAGCAGGAATGCGTCCGTTCCGTGGCCCACGCGGGCGGCCTTGCGTTCATCGTCCGGCCGGCTCGCGAGGGCGCCCAACTCATCGGCGCCCCGAGCTAGGCCCTCACTTTCGCGCCGCAAATCGGACGACCGCGCCGGGCTCGAGCGGATGGTCCGCGCCCAGCACGCGGTGGGTCCGTGCGTCGATGGCCCGAATGAAGTTCTCCCCGAGGTCCGTGTGAACGCGGTAGGCTACCGCCCGCGCAGGAGTGCCAGCCGGGACCAGGAAGGCATCCGGTAGGACACGCCCTTGTGAATCCGTCCAGCGAACGTCGTCCTCCACGGGGAACACGACGATCTGATGAAGACGCTGGAAGACCATCGACTCGAGCGCGAGCTGGACTCCCGTCCCGTGGAACCGTTCCACGACGCGCCGGACCTCCTCGAGCGCATGGAGTTGCGCGGCGTTGAGGCGGTCGGGTTGGGTCACGTGAAAGGTGGGATCGCCGCCCGTATAGTCAATCACGCCTGCGCGCGCGGCGCGACGAAGCGTCAGCTCTGCCTCGGCGGCGGCCGGGACGACCGGGAGGGGCTTTACGTCCTCGCGGAGCGCTCGAAGTTGTTCGTCCGTCGCTTTGTCCGACTTGTTGGCGGCGACCAGTCGCGGCTTGGATAGGCGAAGGATGACGCGGGCGAGCCGGGAGCGGTCCTCCGGCGTCCAGCGGGACGGATGCTGTCGATCCAGAGCTAGCTCTCGAAGGGCTGTCGCGACGTGTGCGGGCGCGATCTGAAGACCGGTCAGTCGGCGTTCGACGAACTCATCGAGCTTTCCACCTTCGAGCTCGAGTCCACGCGCATCTCGCTCGAATCCGCGGCCCAAGATCTCGGCGACCCAAAGAACGAGTTCGTCCTCGAGCCAGGTAACTTCCTCGGCGCTCGAGAAGGCCCCCGGTGGGGCGAGGACGCCCTCCGGGCTCGTCCCACCGGAGACATCAACGATCTGGATGAATCCATCGGCAACGCGGAGGTCATCGAGGAACTGGTGTCCCAGTCCCTTTCCTTCGTGGGCGCCGGGGACGAGGCCGGGGACATCCAGAAGATTGACCGGCACCCAGCGGGTGCCACGGACGCAGCGCGCGTTGCCCGGATTGCACGCTGTTCCTTTTTCCACATGGGGACACGCAACCCGGACGGCGGCTACCCCGCGATTCGGTTTCGTGGTGGTGAACGGATACGGGGCCATGGGCGCGTCCAAGAGCGTGAGCGCGTTGAAGAACGTCGACTTGCCGACGTTCGGTTTTCCCACGAGGCCGATCTCCATTGGAGGCATCCTTTGGCGAGCGATGAGCTACAGCGAATAGTCGGGAGAGACCTCGGTCACGCCCTCCGCGCGATTCTGGGCGAGCGCGACGGCGAAGAGGAGGTCGCTCAGCCGATTGGTCCACATGAGCAGCTCGGCCCGCTGAGGAGACTCCCGGTGAAAAGCCCATAGGGCACGTTCGGCGCGCCGGGCTGCCGTGCGGGCCACGTGAAGGTGGCTCCCGGCCAGGCTGCCGCCGGGCAGAACGAACGCGTGCAACGGGTCGAGTGCCGCCGTCCAGCGATCGATCTCCTGCTCGAGGGCGGTTACGTGGCGCTGCTCGATCCGGTGGGCCGGTGGTTTGGCGGTGGGGGGCGATGCCACCTCGCTCTGCGCGATGAACAGCTCATGCTGCAGTCGAAGGAGAAGCTGTTGGACGTCCGAAGAATTCGACGGGAGATGAGCTCGAGCAACCCCGAGCGCAGATCCGAGTTCGTCAAAAGCCCCGAACGTCTCGATGCGACTCGAGTCCTTTCCTATACGGCTGCCACCGGCGAGACCTGTCTCGCCGCGGTCGCCGGTACGGGTGTAGAGCCGCGTAGAATTCGTGCCTCCGGCCGTCCCTGCAGAACATCTAACGGGGACTTGAGCCCGTGAACGGGGCAGAACGAGATGCCTAGCACCTCATTATGCTTCGCGTCCTGCCGGCACAGTCGGCAAATAAACCCGCTCCGTTCGCTCCACGCCACCACCCCGAATGTCTCCACGTTTCCACCCCGTGAGAGCATTAGCGCTCGAGGAGCCCCCGACCCTCGCGTGCCGCCCGACGCCGTCGCGTCTGCCGGTCGCCTACGTCACGTGCGGCGCGGCGCAGCGCCGGGAGGCGCTCGCCATGGAGCCGGCTCAGCTCGTTGAGACCCAGATGCACCGCGAGGGTCAGCGCTCCCTCGGCATCTGAGGCCCAGCCGTCCTCGACGATTGTCTCAAGCTGCGCGCGTAACGTTACCGGCAATTCAAGGCCCTCAGGGCGGGCAACCTCAGCCACGCGCACGAGAGCGCGCACCGCATCGGACCGCGTTGCCAGTCCCTGGGCCCTCTGAAACCGGTCGAGCTTATCGACCTCATCGGCCGTCAGCCGTACTCCGAGAAATCGTTCCGTCGAGGACGGTGATCGTTCGGATCGCACGTCGTTTAACAAGATTCAACATGTATTTAGTTTCTATGTCCTTAGAATTTTACAGTAGCCCTGCAGAGAGGCCTGACAAGCCGACGGTCCCCCTTGACCGTCCGGATTCCTTTGCGTCCCCATCACCCGGAGAATCTCCTCCGAGTGTGCCCGCCGGTGACGAGCCCTCGCTTTGGTCGGTCCTGCCATTCTCGGTCACAAGACGCACTTTAGCTGATGCGCCTCGCTCGCTTCTCAGCTGTCCCGAGCCCGCAGTCCCCGCGTCGGCCCAGCGAGCGTGACAGTCGCTGCTCC
>JBAUTP010000309.1:0-21549 GCA_049582265.1 Thermoplasmata archaeon | reverse complement strand
GACGATAAGTAAATCGCTCGCACCCCCTTCCAGGAGGATGCGATGAGCCGGTCTGCGACCTTCGAGGCTCCCAGCAACATTGCCCTCGTGAAGTACTGGGGCGTCCGCGATGAGGCACGTATGTTGCCCTTCAATTCGTCGCTCTCGGTCACGCTGGAGGGCGTCCACACGAGGACGACGGTGGATTTCGACCCGGATCAGAGGAGGGATGAGTTCCGGCTGAACGGGGAGAGCGTTACCGGGCTACCCTACGAGGCCGTTGTCTCCTTCCTCGACCGCGTCCGAGCGCGCGCGGGAATTCACACCAAGGCGCGGGTCGACTCCCGCAACAATTTCCCGACAGCGAGCGGACTCGCGAGCAGCGCGAGCGGTTTCGCGGCGCTCGCAGGGGCCGCGTCCTACGCGGCGGGCCTTTCGTTGCCGTCCCGCGAGCTCGCCGACCTCGCTCGGATGGGATCGGGAAGCGCCGGGCGATCGATGTTCGGGGGGTTCGTAGAGTGGCATGCGGGTTCTCTGGCCAACGGGAGCGATTGCTTTGTTCGGCAGGTCCTGCCCGAGACCCACTGGCCCGACCTCGTCGATGTGATCGCTATCATCGCCGATGCCCCGACCAAGAAGGTCCGCTCGGCACGCGCCATGCAGACGAGCGTGGCGACTGCCCCCAACTATCACGACCGGGTCCAGTCGGTGCCCGGGCGGCTCGCGGAAATCCGCCGCGCCATCCGCCAGCGGGACACGGCACGATTGTTCCCCCTGGTGATGGCGGAATGCGACGATTTCCGCGCTGTCTGCGAAGCATCGGTGCCGAGCCTGGATTATCTCACGTCAACGTCCCGCTCCGTGCTCCAGGCGGTCCGTGACCTCAATCGGTCCGCCCCCGAGCCCGTCGCGGCCTACACCCACGACGCGGGCGCCCACGTCCACGTCTTCACGTTGCGCCGCGATCGGGACCGGGTGCTCGCGACACTTCAACGGACCCCCGGGGTCAAGGAGTTCCTGACAGTCGGAGCGGGCGCCGGCGCGAGGCTTATCGGCGTGAGCGACGGGGAGGCTTTGGTGCCGGCCGGCGGCGGACTGCCTTCGGCTTCGGGGGAGGGACAAAGTACACCTCGAGCACGGTCTGATCTGGGTCCACCCACGAGGCCGAAACGTACCCTGGGGCGAACTCGGGGTGTTCCTCGCAGCGGAATGTAGGGAAGAGCTCCTGACGTTCCAGGTCGGCTTGGACCGCCGCGACGTCGGCCGCGGACCCTACGCGGAATGCGATGTGGTCGGCGACCACTTCCTCCTCCACTTCGATCGGTCGGCGACGCACGCGGGCGTGATCGGGCTGGACGACCCACACCGCGAAATCGCCCCGCCCATAGCCGGCATAGTCCGGACCTTGGACGAAGCGTGGGAAGCCAAGTCGCACCAAGAATCGATCGTAGAACCAACGGCTGGGCCGTATGTCGCGCACTTCGATACCGACGTGACCTAATCGAGCGAACGGGGCCCGCGCCGGCATGGACCCTACCCCTGGCGGCTAGAGAACGTGGCGGTCCAAGTCCGGGGAGGGTAGTTCGAGGTCCATCCCGGCTACGAGCGGCGTCACTTCTTGGATGAACCGCTCTCGAGCTTCCTCGTTCGTCCAGCGCTTGAGTCCGAAGGCAATGGCCTTGCGACTGGTTTCGGAGTTGGAGTGACCGAACATGTCGAGCGCGCGAGGATACCATTTGTTGATCGATGCCTGCGCCTCGTCGCGCGATCCCATGTACCGGGCCCCGTCCTTGGCCATTCGTCGCAGCACGCTTGCGCCGAAGTTGAGATGCAACTGTTCCTCGGACAGCATGAGCGGCATGGCGCGAGCGAGTGGCCCGTACGAACATTCCTGGAAGGCGCGTAACTGGTAGACGCCGACCCTATCGACGAAGCAGGTAAAGGCGCCGACGTCGCCCCAAAGGTCGAACTTCATGTTAAACGCATCCAGCTTGTGCTCGCCCTCGCGCTTGGTAAGAAGCTCATCGATGTACCGTTGACCTTCCTCGCCAAAGTCACGTAGAATGCGACACGCCTGCAGTCCATGGCGAGCTTCGTCAGCCACGATACGCGCCTGGATCCATCGGTCCTCGAGCGTGGGGGCGCGGTCGAGCCAGGGACGATGTTGCTGAATGGATGCGAACTCGGTGTCCGCCTGGACCACCATGAGCTTCACGACGAGCTTCCGCATGTCCGCGGGAAGTTCCTCGGCGGTCTCGTACTTGCGTACGCCCGCCTGGTCCCCCCACAAGATCTCGCGGATCGGCTCGAGCGTGCCTCCTTCCTTGATCGAACGGGAGGTCGCCGAGCTCGGGGTCGGGTTCGGGTTGGGTGCGCTCGATTGGGACATCCGTCCCTCCGGGCAAGCTAGGGGTCCCTGACGCTAAAAGGCTAGTGGCCCTGAAAGCTCGCTTTACGCTTTTCTGCGAATGCCGCCAGGCCTTCCTTCGCATCGTCCGTAATGAAGAGACGATTCTGGAGCTCGCGCTCGAGCGCAAGGCCTGCCGAAAGAGGCATTTCGATCCCTTCCTCGACGGCGCGTTTGATGAGACTAATCGCGCGTGAAGGACCCTGGGCTAACGCCTTCGCATAGGCTCGCGCGTCGTTCGCAAAGCTCTCCTTGGGGTAGACGTAATTGACCAATCCCACGGCCAGGGCCTCGTCCGGCGTAAGACGGCGCCCGGTAATCATCAAATCGAGCGCCCGAGCGGTCCCGATGAGGCGGGGGAGTCGCTGGGTGCCGCCGGTTCCGGGGAGGACGCCCAACGTGACCTCGGGGAGGCCGATCATGCCGGAATCCTTCGCCATCACGCGTAGGTCGCAGGCCAGCGCGATCTCGAGCCCGCCGCCCACACAGTGGCCGTTGATGGCGGCGATGACGACCTTGGGTGTGGACGCGAACTTGTTGAGCGTCTCCTGGCAATGGAGACAGAACATGGCCTTGTAATCCGGCTGGCTCTTCCGGAGCATTTCGATGTCGGCTCCGGCACTGAAGAATCCGGGTACACCGCTCGTGAGCATCAGGACCTTGGCCGAATCGTCGAAGCGGAGCTCCTCGACCGCCTGATCCAACTCCGTCATCATCGCAAGGTCGTAGGTGTTGGCCTTCGGCTTCGCTATCGTGATGGTCCCGATCCCCTCGCCGACCTGCGTCTGGATGAACTTCCCCTGCATCGTTAGAGACCTCGTTCCGTTGGCCGAGCGAGCCGGGTCGCTCCGATAAAGCTGACGCGCAGGCTCAGGTCGAGCGTCGAGACCCCGGGGAAGCCTCGAGGCGGCTCAGTGTGCCGTCAGGCTTTGCGACGATGACGATGTCGGCGAGATTGAGGAAGATACCCGTCTCCACCACGCCGGGACACGCACGGAGTCGCTCGTTCAACCCGGCCGCATCCGTCACCGGTTGGGACGGACAAACGTCGAGGATCTCGTTGCCATTGTCGGTTCGGACCACGCGGCCGTTCTCGACCCGAGGTCGTGCGGGGATCCCCTCCTCCTCGAGCTCGCGAATGATCACGGGACGCGCGAACGGTACGACCTCGATAGGAATCGGACCCCGCATCCCGAGAAATTCGACGACCTTCGTATGGTCCACAATGATGACGACGCGACGGGACAGCCGGGCCAGAAACTTTTCGCGAAAGAGCGCCCCCCCGCCGCCCTTCGTGAGCTCCAATCGAGGGGTTACCTCATCGGCACCATCGATCATAAGGTCGAAATGGTCGGTGGGGGCGAGGGGTCGTACCGCAAGACCGAGCCGTCGGGCGAGGTCTTCGGTGGCCACGGAGCTTGCCACCGTCGTGAGGTGAGTTCGAATCGCTTCGTTCCTCGCGATCGCTTGGACCGCAAAGGCAGTCGTCGAACCGGTACCCAGCGCGAGAAGCATCCCCGGCCGTACCTCCTCGGTAGCCGCCCGTGCGGCGACCTCTTTTTCGCGATCTAGGTCCCCGTTCGAGCGCATGCCTCTCGCCCGGGAGCGCTCCGGACTATAACGGTACGTGAGGCACGCGAGTGGGAGGGAAAGTAAGAAGGGTGGGTCCTCCTACCCGCGTTCCGTGCCGGCTCGGCCCCTTCCCTCCGTACGTCGTGGGACTGTCGTCCTCTCCGTTGGCGGGTCCGTGCTCACGCAGGGCGTGGGCGATGCCGCCTACTTTGACAAACTGGCCGGATTACTTCGAAGCCTGGCTCGCGAGCTCCCCCTCGTCGTGACGACCGGCGGAGGTCGGGTGGCGCGCGAGTACATTCGATTAGGCCGCGCCTTGGGGCTCACGGAGGTGGAGCTCGACGAAATCGGTATCGACGTCACACGCCTCCACGCACGCATCCTGGCCGCTCGCATCGGCCCCCCGGCTCCGACACACCCTCCCACTTCCATCGCGCAAGCCGCTCAGGAGGCCCATCGCGTTTCCCCCGTCGTGATGGGGGGGACAGAGCCCGGCCACAGCACCGATGGCGTTGCGGCGCTGCTCGCGACACGCTTACGCGCCGTCCGGCTGGTGAACGCGACCCGTGTGGCTGGCCTCTATGATAAGGACCCACGCAAGTACCCGACCGCTCGGCTTCTTCCTCGGCTCACCTGGGCCGAATTCCGACGGACGGTGTATCGTGAGGCCGCCGCCGGGCTCGCCGGTCAAGAGTTCGTCTTCGACCGTCTGGGCGCCGACCTATTGGCGCGAGCTCGGATCCCCTTGCGGATCGTGCAGGGTCGTGACCTCGATAATCTGGAGGCGGCGCTGCGAGGGCGCTCCTTCCAGGGTACCCGCGTCGGATAGAGGTCCGTCGCAAGGAACGCCTTTACCCTTCCACGGTTGGCGGCCCACCGATGAACCGCGTTGTTCTGATGGGCCCTCCCGGAGCCGGTAAAGGCACCCAATCCGTTGCCCTTCGCGACCGGCTCGGAGTTCCCCATCTCTCCACAGGGGATCTACTGCGAGGGGCCGTCGCCGCTCGAACGGTGCTCGGGCAGCGGGCGGACCAGTACATGAAAGCGGGTCAGCTCGTACCGGACGAACTCGTGCTCGACATTCTTCGCGACCGATTGGCCCAGCCGGATGCCCGATCCGGTTTCATTCTGGATGGATTCCCTCGGAACGTGGAGCAAGCCCGAGCTCTCGAACACATCACGCCCATCGACGTCGTCCTCGCCTTCTCGATTCCCGAAGAGGAGCTGGTCGACCGGCTCACGCAGCGACGAGCGTGCCCCGCATGTGGCGCCGTCTACAACCTGAAGACGCTCCCTCCGAAGAACCCCGGGCGCTGCGACAACGATGGGACGCCCCTCGAACAGCGATCCGACGATACGCGAGAGGCGGTGAAGACCCGCCTTCAAGTCTACACCGAAAAAACGGCGCCCCTCCTCGCCTACTTCCAAGAGCGGGGGATCCTCCGTTCGATCAATGCGGCCGGGACCCCCGAGGAAGTCCGTCGTCGCATCGACCGAGCGCTGGCGCCCGCGAACGCGTAAGGATCCTCGGCCGAAGCCTTATAGGCCCCCCGCCGTTCTTCCGCCGTACCCGGCTTAGCTCAGTGGTAGAGCGGGGGACTGTAGTAGCGACCGCCGGACGCCGGCGGCCCCCGTAGACATCCTCAGGTCGCCTGTTCGAGTCAGGCAGCCGGGACCTGAGACCTCGAGTGTCGGCCCTTCCCCGAGAGCACGAAGTGCGATGCAAGGGCCCTCGTCTCAAGTGGAAAGGAGATTTGCGCGGCCGGCCAAGAGAAAAGGTCGAATGCGCTGGGGACGGAGGATGTCCGGGACGGCGTACCGCGATGCCGAGGACCTTTCCCTCGGGGAGAGGGCTACGCTTCGGATCCTGCGCTCGACCCCGCAGGCCCTGACGGTTCCCGAGATCATCCAACGATTCCAACCGCCGGAGCAGCGGGAGGACGCGATACGGGAGTACGTGCTCCATCTCGAGCAACGCGGGCTTGTCCACCGCGTTTGGCGGCCCTACGGCGGTGCGTTGCGCTGGGAGATCTCCGGGGGCCAGGCGAGAGGTCCCTAGGCTAGCTCCTTTCGACCGGCGGACGTTACCGTCGACTCGTCACGAAACTTCGTTCGCAGACGAACTCCTCACGGCGCGAGAGTGTGATGGGCCATCGTCGCCCCGGAGACGGGGGATCGGTGGTCGAATGCGGTTGCCGGGATTCGAACCCGGGTAGGTAGCTTGGGAAGCTACCGTCCTAACCACTAGACCACAACCGCTCGGGCCGACGGGAGACCCGTTTCCACATCAGCTTTGTCCGAGCGGGCCAAGCGCTAGAGCAGCATACCGACCGATTCGGAGGGGATCGCGGGAGCCGCGGCGAGAAGGTCCGCGTTGCTCACCAGCCGTTCGGCCGTTTGGGAGAGGAACCCCGCGTGGTCGAGAAGGTCGTGCGTCTTCGCGATGTCGTCCGTGTGGAGCCCGACCAAGCTCCGATTTCCCTCGCGCGCGATGAGGATCACCACGCTCAGAATATTGACACGGCCCTGGGCGAGCACATCGAGGATCTTGAGGAACGTCCCGCTACGGTCCTCGAGGTGAACCGCAATGAGCTCGTGCACTTCGGCCGGATAGCCGGCGGCCCGAAGGAGAGGGAGAGCGCGTTCAGGATCGTTGAGCACCAGCCGCACGGTGCCTACCCGGGGGGTCGAGTCAACGGAGATCGCAGCGACATTGATGCGATGGTGCGCGAGGATCCTTGCCACGCTGGCCAACGTGCCCGCACGGTTCGGCAACCGCAGGGAGATCTCGCGTAACGTCATGGTGTCTCAGGGACCCTACCGCGTCCGGACCAAAAGTCTAGCGTCGCTTCGGCGGAGAGTTTGACATCCATTTACGCATGTATTTATACCGGGAAAAAGGTGAATTCACATACTCAGGGCCGACAGGCTCTGGGTCGGACGTTCAGCGGGGGTCCAAACGTGATGAATCGTGGGCGGTACTATCGCCGCCGAAGCCTTCGGAAGGGCTCCCGAGGGGTCGTCTCGGTCGTCGGTACGCTCCTTTCCCTCCTGGTGTTCTTTGCGCTGTTCGGCCTCTTTCTGACGCAGTACGTTCCCGTTTGGATGACCGACAACGAATCCGCGTGGTCGGCACAGACCCAGGCCTCGATGGCCCAACTTCAGTCCTACATCGAGTCCCAGGTCGTTCTGCGAGCCCCGAACGTCTACGCGACGCCGTTCACGATGGAATCCGGTAGCATTCCGCTCATCGCCCAACCTACCCAGGGCACGCTCACGTTCGGAGCCGCCGTGCTGAACACGGCGACCTCGAACCCCCTCCTGACCTATACTCCGTCGGACGGATTCTCACTGGGTGGGTACGGCGGGACCACCTTGACGCAGAACTTCCCCACCGGATTCGTTCAGATGCAGCTCCCCAACCGATACTACATCGCCCAGACCTACCAGCTCGAGAACGACGCCGTCATCGTGACCCAAGGACCCAACAGTCAGTACATCCAGTTCCCCCCGCTGCTCAGTATGGTGACCGAGGGGGCCAACACCTCCGTCGCGATAGAGATCGTCCAACTCGGCGGCAACAGCACCCAGTCCGTCTTCCAGGGAACCCAGGACATCTACACCCACTTCGTGAACTCGCAACCGGTCACGTTCAATCAGACGTCCGGGTTCACTGTCACGCTCTCGTCCTACACGCACTACCCGTGCGCGTGGTGGAACTTCTATAACACGACGGCCCAAAACTCGAACGTCGCAGGGGCCAACTGGGCCACCGACAACCCCTTGGGATGCGTCTCGGCGGATACGACCCTCGCGGAGACCCAGCTCGTCATCCAGCACGTTACCACGTTCACGTACGTTCTTGGTGAACTGACCGTCACCGCCGGAGTCGGTTCGCAATGACGAGGAGCCCATGACCGCGGCACCGTTGCGCGTTCGGATCCCTCGGTCCGTCGGCGACTCCGGCGAGCTGGCCCCCAGCGACGGACACACGGAAACGGCACCGGGACAGGCGGCGTTCATCACGGCAATGCCCCCGCTCCCGGATGTGGACATGAAGGAGATCCAGGTCCAGCCGGTGAACCCTCCCTATTCCTACGCTCGGATGACCTACAACGAGCGGAGCAAGGAGTACCTCTACGAGGTCATTGAGCCGCAGCTGACCCCTCACGAAAAGGAGATCGTGGTCCACCTCAAGCAAACGCTCAGCAAGATCATGGGGGCCGAGGTCGCCAACCTAAACGGATCGGAGAAGCGAACGTATCTTCGTGGGGAGGTCGAATCGTACCTTTCGACGCGTCAGATCACGCTCAGCCCTCTCTCCACCGAACGGGTCGTCTACTACATCCAGCGTGATTTCGTTGGCTACGGTCCGGTCGATGCGTTGATCCTGGACCCGCAGGTGGAGGACATCTCCTGCGATGGGGTGGAGGTCCCGCTCTTCGTCTTCCACGGAAAGTTCGAGTCCGTCCGCACCAACGTGGCGTTCCCGGACGAGGATACGCTCAACTCCTTCGTGGTGCAACTGGGCCAGCGTTGCGGCAAGGCCGTCTCGGTTTCGAACCCGATCCTGGATGGCACCACGCCCGAGGGCCACCGCGTTCAGGCCACATATTCCCGCGAGGTCACGACCCGGGGCGGTAGTTTCACGATCCGTCGGTTCAAGGAACGACCCTTCACCCCCGTCGACCTTGTGATGGCGGGCAGCGCGAGCGAAGAGATGATCGCGTACTTCTGGCTCGCTGCCGAGCAAGGGGAGTCGCTCATTATCTGCGGTGGGCCTGCCGCGGGTAAGACGAGCACGCTCAACGCCATCGCACTCTTCATCCCACCCACCTCCAAGATCGTCTCGATCGAAGACACGCGGGAGGTCAATCTTCCCCACGAGAACTGGATTCCCGGCGCCACGCGCAGCGGGACCGGCGACCGCGGTCCGGACGGGAAGGCCGCTGGCGAGGTGGACATGTTCGACCTCGTACGGGCTGCGTTACGGCAGCGACCGAACTACATCATCGTGGGCGAGGTGCGAGGAAAGGAGACCTACACGATGTTCCAGGCGATGGCCACCGGGCACACGACGTACTCCACGATGCATGCGGACAGCGTGAAGTCGATGGTGAACCGTCTCGAGAATCCCCCCATCAACACGCCCCGCATTCTGCTCTCCGCTCTCAATAACGTCATCATTCAGATCCAGGCTCGTACGGACAAGGGCGTCGTTCGTCGGTTGAAGCAGGTACTGGAGATCGTCGGGTTCGAGCCCGAGACGAACGAACTCATCACCAACACGGTCTACGAGTGGGACCCGGGCACGGACAAGTTCGTGTTCAAAGGCCACTCCTTCCTGTTTGACAAGATCATGGATGTTCGCGGGTTCTCCGCGGACGAGATGGACCAGGAGTTCCAACGACGCACCGCCGTCATTCGCTACCTTGTCGAACGTAACATCAATGACCACCGACAACTCTGGAGCTTGGTCACGAGCTACTACCGCGACCCGAACGAAGTACTCGCCCGTATCGGGGCTAAAGTGGAGGGCACTTCATGAGCCTCGCCAGCGCCGACCCGACGGCCGCGCTGGGGTCGGGCACGGCTAATGCTTCCGCCCGTCCCGTCCGCGTCAAGAAGGGTGCCCAACCCACGCATTCCCCGCTCTCTTCATTTCAGCAATGGGCGTGGCGGACGTTCCGCGCGCGAATTACCGCGAAACCTCCCGACCTCGCGCTCGAGGAGAATCTCCTCAAGGCCCACATGCGCATCCGAGCCGACGAGTACCTCGCAACGGTCTACGCAACGACCCTCGTCGTGGGCATCGCCACGGCCGTGGTGGGCGCGGTCCTGGGCTTCCTCTTCATCGTGGTCCTGGGAGATGTCCTCATTGGCGCTCTCCTCGCGATCGCGCTCCCGGTCTTTGGGACGATAGGGACGCTCTTCTCGCAGAAGGGAGCCCCTTCGTCCAAGGCCAAGTCCCGCGGGAAGAAAATCGACCTCAAGATCAGCGCGGCGATGAGCTTCGTGAGCGCGATGGCCAGCGCCGACGTGAACGTGGATGCGATCTTCAAAGAACTCGCGCGCCAACGCATCTACGGCGAAGTGGCAGAGGAGGCGGCCTGGATCACGCGGGACACCGAGCTCCTCGGAGTCGATATCCTCACCGCGATCCGCGATGGCGCGGCACGGACACCATCCAAGCGGTTCCAGGACTTCCTTCAGGGCGTCGTCACGACCGCCACGTCCGGCGGCCAGCTGAAGCCCTATTTCCTCCTCAAGGCCGAGCAGTACGAGAAGGAGAACAAGCTGGACGCCCTCCAACGCGTCGAGACGATGGGGCTCCTCGCGGAGACCTTCGTCACGGTCGTCGTGGCCTTCCCGTTGTTCCTGGTGATCATCATCGCCATCTTCGCCATCATCGGGGGCGGCGGTCAGTTCATGATCGAGGTCCTCTGGGGCGTGGTGGGAGCGATGATCCCCGTCTCTCAGGTAGGATTCATCTTTTTCATGTATGCCCTATCGCAGGAGGTCTAGATGGCGGCCGTCGACGCCCCGGTGGCCTCCCGCCTCAAGGGATCGAAATCGTACGAAGCGACGATGGATGCCGTCCACCACGAGGCGGCCTTCAACCTCGACCAGCTCCTCCTCCTGGGAGGCACTGGCGCGGCGGTCGCCCTTTGGGTGATTGCGTTCCTCAATGTGGTGGGTACGCTCAACATCCAGGTCCGACCCGGCGAAGGGGCCGGCATCAACCCGGCCATCGACTTCGGGGTCTTCGGCCTCTTCGCCCTCATGGCTCCCTACGGGTTCCTCGTGAGCGCCAAGATCGGGCGCATCAAGCGCATCGAGGACCGGCTCCCCGACTTCCTCCGCGACGTGGCGGAGGCCGGACGGTTCGGGATGACCCTACCGGAGGCGATCATTGTCGCGAGCAAGGGCCGCTATGGACTTCTCACGGAAGAGATCAAGAAGATGGCGAGCCAGCTCGAGTGGGGCGTCCCCGTGGCGACCGCCCTCCAGCTCTTCGAGGAGCGTGTGCCGACCCCCCTCGTTCAACGCGTCGTTTCGATCGTAACGCGCGCCAATGAGGCGGGAGGCAACGTAGCGGACGTACTGTCGATGGTCGCCCACGACACGCGCGAGGTCCAGCTGAGCCAGGCGGCGCGGCAGATCTCGATGCTCACCTACGTGACGGTCATCTACATCTCGTTCTTCGTGTTCCTCGTTACGATCTACATCATGGCGGCGGTCTTTCTGCCGCAGATGGTCACGGCGGGCAATGGGATCGCCGCGAGCGGCGTCGCTCAGGGCGGTGTCACGCTGAACTCCGCCCTCGTGCCGGAGCTGTTCATCATCTTCCTCGTGGCCGTCATCGTTCACGCTGTAGGGGACGGCATCATGGCCGGGATCCTCTTCAACGGCAAGGTCGCGACCGGCATGCAGCACGCCGTTATCATGCTCATCACGGGCTGGGCGATCATGCGCTTCGTGGTTCCCGTCCTGAACGGTTGAAGAGGAAACATGGCGAGCGGTGAGGTAGCGAACGGTTCGACGGACCCGACTGGGCTGCCGGACGAGGACGCGGGCCGGAAGAGGGCGATCTTCCCGGCGTGGCTGCGGCTCGGCGCGGCGCTGCGCAAGGGGACCGGGGACTCGCGCGCCGTGAAGCTCGCGAGGCTCGGGCTGTCCGGACAGGGCAGCGAGAACGAGGTGACCCCCATCCCTCCGATCACCGACCCCAATGTGAAGGAGATGGATTTCGCGCCCACACGGGACGGGTTCGCCTACGTGCGCATCTGTTTCCACAACACACGGAACGAGTACCTCTACGAGGTCATCGAGCCTCCGATGAGCCCGCTCGAAAAGGAGCTCCTCGCCCGGCTCAAGGTGATCATGATCGACAAGTTCGAGCCGCTTCCCGAGACCGACCCGGAATCGAAGCGCCGCGAACTGAGGAAGATGGTGGACGATCAGTTCCACGAGTGGGACCTGACGCCGAGCCCGACCACCAAGGGCCGCCTCATCTACTACCTCGAGCGGGACTTCATCGGATATGGCGTCGTCGACGTCCCCATGACCGACAGCGAAGTGGAGGACATCTCCTGCGACGGGGTCGGCATTCCGCTCTACATCTACCACCGCAAGTTCGGCTCGATCCGTTCGAGCCTCAAGTTCCTGACCGCGAAGGAGTTGGATGCGTTCGTGGTCTGGATCGCGCAGCGTTCGGGGAAGCACATTTCCGTCGCGAACCCGATGCTCGATGCGACCGTGCCCGATGGTTCGCGCCTGCAGGCGACCCTGGGCGCGCACGTCACGAAGCGAGGCAGCTCGTTCACGGTCCGGCGCTTCCGGGACAATCCGTTCACGCCCGTCGACCTCACGAAGTTCAAGACGATGAGCCCCGAAATGATGGCGTACCTTTGGATCGCCATCGAGAGCGGTCAATCCATGATGGTCTGTGGAGGCACGGCGAGCGGCAAAACGACGACGCTCAACGCCGTACTCTTGTTCATTCCGCCTCAGATGAAGATCGTCTCCATCGAGGACACGCGCGAGCTCAACCTCCCGCACGAGAACTGGGTCCCCTCGCTGACACGGGCGGGGTTCGGAGCAAAGAACGTCACGAGCGGAAAGGCCCCCGGAGAGATCGATATGTTCGACCTTCTCGCGACGGCGCTACGGCAGCGGCCGCAGTACCTGATGGTCGGAGAGGTCCGCGGTGCCGAGGCGTTCATCGTGTTCCAGGCCATGGCTACGGGGAAGACCTGCTACACTACCTTCCACGCAGAGAGCGTCTCCGCGATGGTCCACCGGATGGAGAACCCTCCGATCTCGCTCCCCCGATCCCTCGTGAGCGCGCTCAACCTGGTGCTTCTCCAGCGTCAGGTCAAGGTCGGCAACAAGATGACACGGCGGGTGCAATCGCTGACGGAGATCGTCGGGTTGGATCCTGAGACCAACGAGCTCATCACGAACTCGGTCTACTCCTGGAACCCCGCCGATGACACGTTCCTCTTCAGCGGTCACTCGTACATCTACGAGCGTGTCGCCATCATGAAGAACTGGTCGATGAAAGAGATGGAGCGGGACGTTCGCAATCGGGCAGAGATGCTCGAGTACATGCGCTACCTGGAGTCCAAGGCCACACGACAGAAGCCGTTCACGCACCGCGATGTAGGCCGCCTGGTCGCCTACTACTACAAGGAGCCCGCCGGGGCGCTCGCCGAGGCGCGGTCGGAGATGGAACGCGCGAAGGGTCGCGCACCCGCTCCTGCGGCGAAGTAGGTCGCTCCCGAAGGCGTTCGGACCGCCTCCAGCACGCTCCCGGCGTACGGCAATCTTGATGGCACGCGACTCTTCACGCCTTCTTGTCCGCCGGGAGACGCGTGAAACCACCGTACTTTCGTTACCCCGCGCGCGGGCGACCGCGGGTGGTCTTCTGGAACGAGGACTGCGTCGAAGGGATCCCGAAGCGGCTCGCCCCCGGGTCCGTGAGCGTCGTCATCACGTCGCCGCCGTACAACATCGGTGTCCGCTACCGATCCTATGACGATGCCCGACCGCGGCAGCACTACCTTTCCTGGACCGGGCACGTCGCAGATGCCGTCCTCGCCGCATTGGCCGACGACGGGTCGTTCTTTCTCAACGTGAGCGGGCCGCCGAAGGACCCCTGGTTGCCGTGGGACGTGGCGCGGGAGGTCGGGCAACGCTTCGTACTCCAGAACGTGATCCACTGGGTGAAGTCCATCGCCATCGACAGCGCCTCCGTGGGTCGTGCCAGTGGACTCTCCCAGGACCTCGCCGTCGGCCATTACAAGCCTCTCAACTCGGACCGATTCCTCCATGGAGCCCACGAGTACGTCCTTCACTTCAGCCGTCGGGGCGACGTCCCGATCGACCGACTCGCCATCGGCGTGACCTACCAGGACCGGTCGAACGTCGGCCGGTGGCGCCGTGCGTCGAGCGAACGACGATGTCGCGGAAACACCTGGTTCCTCCCCTACGAAACGATCCACTCCCGCTCGCGGCAGCGTCCCCATCCCGCCACGTTCCCTCCCGAGCTGGCCGAACGATGTCTCCGACTCCACGGGCGGGACCGGATCCGATTGGCGCTCGACCCCTTCCTCGGCATCGGGAACGCCGCGCGTGCGGCGGTTCGCGTGGGAGTGGCGTTCGTCGGGTTCGACATCGACGCGGGCTACCTCGACGTCGCTCGGCAGGCCGTGGAGAAGGAGCTCGACACGCTCCGCTCAAATCCTCCCGAGCCTCCCAGGGTACGGACGGACTAAACCCGTGGAAACACCTCAGAGCGAAGGGGGCGGCCTCCTCCCCTCGCCGGCGACCCCGACGCGGCAGCCTCGCGCGGCCGCGGACCGCATCGGGCGCGAAGCGATACGGTTCCTCCAGACCGCGGTCATCCCAGAGCTCCTCCGACGCAAGGAGCGGGGTCTGGCGTCGCATGTCCGGAACGCCGTCCGTGATGAGGACCTGGTGGTGTTGGGCCACATGAACGAGCGCGACCGACGCAGCCTCTTGGAGGCCATGGAAGGGAGGCTCGCCCAAGGAGAGGAGCGTCCCCGGGCCGTGGTGCGACTGACAGCGATCCTGGCGGGCGTGGCGGCCCCGGACGTTCGGTTCGCCCGCTGGCGGACCGTGCCGGCGCGTTAGCCCCGCTCGAGCGACGCCGTCAGGCAGTGCGCCCCGCCGTACGCCCCGGTCAAGTTCTCGAGGGCGACCTCGACGCTGGTGAGACCCACGTCCCGCGCCGCAGGGCTGTGCGGGAAGAAACTCCCTTCGGCGCGCAGCTCACCGAACTCACGCGCCGCCCGGAGGAAGAGCCGATAGTAGTGCGCCGGAGCCCGTTCGGCCGCTAGTCGTAGGTTCGCTAAGACTCGTTCGGCGTTCCGGGCCACATCGGGCACGACGATCGTTCGGTCCCGGATGGTAAGAAAATTGGTAGCGTAGCACAGCTGCTCCAGCGTCGAGATGCCGACGATCCGGAAGCCATGCGTCGATTCGAGGTAGGGAAGGAGCCGTGTCATGTAGGAACGGCGGTAGGTGCCTCCGTCCCGAAGGTAGACCTCGACCCGCGCGCTCTCGAGCATTTCGCGATAGCCGACGGCGATCCCGTCCCCGGGGAAGTTGAGGTACGTATCGAGATGCATGTTGACCATGGGGTCCAAGCTCGGGACGAGCGGGTGGCGAGGTTGGTGCACGACACCGACCTCGGAAAAACCGGTGCCCCCCGCCAGGAACTCCCGAACCCCGGTTCGGTTCGTACGGTCGCCCTGTCCGAGGAGGGCAAAATCCCCGGCCGGGAGGAAATCCCCTCCCTCGAAGGTCCCCCGCTGGACCTGCATGACGGGATGCTCCCCTCCGGCCCTCCAGACGAACGACGTGAGGTCGGTCTCTCGCCGACGCTGCGGTTTGGCGAGTCGACCGACGACGATACCTCGGTCCGTCACTGCCTGCTGGTCTCGCAGGAAGAACAGATTGGTGAGCGGTTCGCTGAGGGTCGTGAACGAGGCGACCGAGCGGGACCCTCTCCGACGCTCGAACCGTAGACGGGGGGCTACCACGAGGATCTGCACGAGCTGCTCCGCATCCAGGAGCCGCACCGTGGTACGGAACTCCCGTCGTGCCCGGTCCGACCCGGGCCCGGAGAACTGGACGGTCTTGAGGACCTCGGCGAAGAGCTCCTGCGCGACAGCCGGTTGACGCCCGGCCGCCTGAAGCAGCAATTGGTCGAGGATCTGAACGTGGACGCCGAAGCCGGACCGTAGCGTGTCCACGAGCTCCTCGTGCTCCTTTCGCGCCTTGGCGAGGCTGAACACGCGCTCATAGAGGTTCGAATAGGGCTCGAGCAGGCCGAAGAACGCCTCCATGCCGGGCGGGCGCACGACGACCCGTCGCAGCGGGTGCCATTCGGCTCGAACCCGGGCGGTGATCCGAGGTGCCTCCCGGTTCGGGTAGGTCCGTGTCGGAGGCTTAAGCTTGCCCCGGCGCGCTTGGCCGTGCCGAAGACCGGGTCGGGCCGCTATGTGTCGTCGCTGGACGGGTCCGAGCTGGGGACGTGCCACTCTTTCATCGGCTTACGGTTCACGCCGGCGGCGGAGGCGAGCGCATTCTTGGTGGATTCCTTGGCGCGGTGACCCGCGGACTCGACCGCGTCCCGCGTTGCGCCGGCGAACCTGGCCGTGGAGTTGCTGATGCCTCGTCCGACCGTTGCGAAGCCTCCGGCGACCTGACCGGGGAGACGATGCATTTCGGCGTCGATCGACGCGCCCAATCGCGAAAGGTCGCTCTCGATGTCGCGAAGGGCGTACTTGGCCTCTTGCGCCGTCAGAGTGCCCAAACGGGCGATCTTATCGTCGAGGTCACGGAATTCGATCGCGAAATCCCTGCCGAGTCCGCCGACGCCTTGGCGCATTTCGGAGAGGTGGTGACGCAGTTGAGCCTGTTCGTGGGTTGGAGGCATGGCACGAACATCGAGCGAAAGTTCGTCAGATAAAGCTTGACGCGCATACGCAAGCGGGGTCAGCCGCCCATCCGTCGGTCCACCTTCTTCCGCTTCGGACGCGCCGCAGGAGGCACGGGTAGGGCACCGGGCGCGCGGGTGGCATCGGCGGGAGCACGGGTCGTCTCCGCCCCGCGAGCCCATCGCACGAGAAGCTCGACACCGAGACGGTCGGGGTCGGTCACGACGAGCTCGCCTGAGAGAGCCCGAGTCAGTATGCGCGCCGCGGTCTCGTACTCGGGGTGGTCCGACTTCAGGAGGATCATGGCGAACTTGAGCCCGGGAATCGTGGCGAGCTCCTGGGCGCGAGCCTGCGCGACGGCCATGGCCGCTTCCAGATTCCCGCTTCGGACCCGGCCATCGGCATCGGTGTAGGCTTCGGGGAGGCCGTCGGTCACCACGTACACCTCGCGCCGGTTGGCCCGGGAGGCTCTCAGGAGCACATGTGCCGTTCGGAGAGCGTCTCCCGTATTCGTAAAGGCGCCCGCATGACACTCCCAGAGTTCGAGGAGGTCCATGAGCCGAACTTCGTTATCGAACGCAACGACGTCGACGACCGCGTCCGGATATCGGCGGCGGATCGCGACATAGAGCGCAAGGAGGGCCTTCTTGGCGGCCATGAGCTTCCCTCCTTCCGCCATGCTGCCCGATTTGTCGAACATGACCACGACGTGCACCCGTTCGCTCGTGACTTCGCGGTAGACGTAGCTCGTGGTTTCGTCGATGTGCCGTAGACCGCTCTGTCGGGCGGCCAGCAAGGAGGACGGGAGGTCCAGGTGCGCGACCTCATCGGGCTGCCGGAGTCGTGCCTTCTCGTAGACGCCCGTGGACGCGGTTCCGCTCATCGAAAATCGGACATCGCCGGGTAGCTCTCGCGTTTCATCCTGCAGGACGAGGCGGGCGAACTGCGTGATGAGACCGTAGGTCACCGCCAACTCCCCGTGACGCTCGGCCACGAACCCTCGCTCCTTGAGCTCCCGAGCGAGACGACGGTTCTCGGCCTCGTCGACGAGGCGGTCGCTCTCCGCCTCTGCCCGACGACGGGCGGCTTCGCGCTCCGCTTCGAGCTCACGCCGTTGAGCTTCCGCGTGTCGCCGCTTTTCTTCGGCCTCGCGTGTGATACCCCGGCCCTTGTCGCGCGCCGCGCGCGCGAGACTCGTGTCGAGCTCCTGGCGCTGCGCCGGGGACATGCGGGCGAGGACGTCGCCGATGTCGCTGGCCCCGAGCGACCTGGGAAGCCCGCCCGCCACTGCGAACGTCATGGGTCGGCCCTCGGGTTCCTGGGAAGTACGTTTCGACCTACCCCCAAACAAGCGTCGGAAGAACGCCGCGATACGAGCGAACAACGCTCGGACCCGTGCCCACAGCCCGGGTTTAGGTGGTGGCTGCATCCAGGACGCGCTGGGAAGTAAGAGCGCGGACTCGACATCGCTCAAAAGGTCGGCCTCTTGCAACCGTGCGAGGTCGAGAGGACGGCCTGACTTCAGCCACGCCTCGAGCCGGGCGCGTTCGGCCGCTAACCGCTCCTCGTCGTTCACCTCCACGAGACGCAGCGCCTCGGTCCGTCGATCGTACTGCTCGAGCACCTGACCCACGTGGCGGGCCGCCTGTCGTCTGAGTCGCTCCCGGAGCCGCTGAAGCCGTTCGGCCAGGCGTGGGTCGTTCTCTGAGGATCGCTTGAGGAGGTCACGAGCTCCTGCGACACCGTGGTCGGCCACGGCGCGAACGAGCGCCTCCCGGTTGATGAGGTCCAGGAGGTCGGCGGAGACCGTGTCGTCCGACAGCGTGGAACAGTCCGGTAGTCGGACCGCGTCAGTCGCCGAGGCGGTCGTCGCTGAGCTCCTCGGGGCCGCACGTGAAGAGCGAAAATCGCTCGAGGAGGTCGAACACGCCTATGGCCGTGTCGAGAGAGGAGGCCCCGGATCCTCCTCCCTCTCGCTCGGAAACGTACGTCACGAACGGGCGAAATTTCGGAAAGAGATTCCCGTCCGATGCGAGCTGCGAACGCATGGCCGCGTCATCCTTGAGTCTCCTTCCCTCGCTGACCAGGCCCTCGGCATTCGGTTTGGATTCGTGCAGCACGTCGCGGAAGAAGCGGCACCAGTACACCCCCGCGCTCTTCTTGAGGCAGGGCTCGAGGTGCTGACCCAAGAATTCGTCGACCCGATGCTCGTTCTGCTCGTAGGAATCCCCACTACGAGCTCGGATCCGGCCGCGCATGGCATGTCGCAACCCTGCTTTGAGGTCCTCCACGGTAGCGATCGAACGTCCCGCGATGGTCGCGATGGCTTGGGCTCGACCGTGGACATCGATGAGGGTCCGGTTGGACCCAACCTCACCGATATCCGGGTTGTCGCTCGACATGCGAAGTCTCCAGCTCTCAATGACACGCACCCCGGCATCCCATAGGATCTCCGGTACCCGCGTGGAGTCGGTCGTCGTCCGGGCAAGCTCCACGATCCGTCGATTCGCGGCATGCTGGGTGTTGAAGCCGATGTGGAGGCTGGTCAGCCGGTCGGAGAGAGGGTCGTTGATGTTATCGAGGTCCGAGAGGTTGGACGTGCAGACCGCGAGGAAGTGGGCCGGGAAGGTTTCTCGGGATTTCGAGGGCGAAACCGTGCCCTCCTGCAGCGCTTGCAGAAGAACGTTCTGGGTTCCGAGCGGCAGTTTTCCTATCTCATCCACCAATAGAAGGCCCCGATTAGCCTGGAGCAGCTTGCCTGGCTCGAGAACGAGCGGGCTCATGGGGTCGCCCACTTCTTCCAACTTTCGTAAGTTGATGTTCCCGGTAAGATGGTCCGGGAACACTTCGGAGCTTCCCTGGACTCTCGCTAGCCCGTAGCCTTCGCGAAGTTGGATGTACTCCGCCGGTACTCGGCTAGGATCGACACGGCTGGGGTCGAACCGGGCAACCTCCCCCTCCGGCGCGAACCGACGACGACAGATCGGGCACGGCGGGAACTGGGCCGCCATGTCCGGGTCGCACACGCTCAGCGGATGGTCAAGCACCGGGCAACCATTCACGACCCAGGCTCCCTTGGGAAAGAGCTCCCAAAGGTCCTTGGCGAGACTCGTCTTCCCGGCCCCCGAGGGCCCAAAGAAAAGAACATGGGCACCCGCGACCAGCGCGGTCACGAGGTCCCGGTAAACATCGGTGGGAAGGATCGTGTGCGGAAAGAGCGCCTGGATCGCGGCGTCATCCGACGCCCCGTGCCCTCGTAGCACCTCGAGCTGCCGCAGAATCTCACGGCGCACGTGATCTGCCGGGCGCTCGATCCGCTCTCCGCGGGCTTTGAGCTCGGCGGCCGTCGACCGCTGTCCAAAGGAGAGCGCGGGCGAAGGCTTCGCGACAGAGGGTTGGGCCACGGCCGCGCCAGCCGGGTGCGCCATATGTAGTTTTGCTGAAATCCTACCGTCTAAAGCGGAAGGTAAGAGAACCCGTCCTGACCAGCCACTCAGCAGAACCGTTCGTCCCCGGGTTTCCGCACCGCCTCGCAGATAACGCCACTATGGGCAGTTCGCCCGCTCACAGCAATCGGCGCGGAGAACTAACAGGCGCCTCGGGCGACCACTTCCTCGCAGTGCGAGGCGGGAATGATGTCGAGGCTCCCGGCTTGGCCGAACGGGGCAAGGTATTGTTTGATCGCCGCCTCATTCGGTCCTTCCATGATCACGTACAGGTGATGGCGGCCGCTGGCGACCGCGTCACCGACGATCTTCAATCCGTGCTTCGAGGCGTTCTCGTTCGAGAGGATTTGTAGGAGAAAGGGGGCCATCTGAGGATTGCCGGCGGGGCATCGATCGGCAGCGTGCGTGTGTTCGGCTACAAAGAGCGCCATGCGCAGGAGAGCGGGAGGAGGGCGTAAGGCAGTATCGGTAGGTGTGGAATCTACAGAACCACGCCGGAACCGCTCCACGGAAAGGCCGCGCGCCGGCAGTATTAAGTAGTGTATGCCACTCGGCGCCCCGCGACGCATGCCCGAGAAGGAATCCTCTGGAAAGAAGTCGTCCTTGGCCCGTACGGTCAAGGACAAGTGGCGGTCGAAGCACTGGTACAAAGTGCGGGCGCCCGGTCTCTTTCAACACGCCGATCTCGGAGAGACGATGGCCTCCGAACCCGAGCATCTCACGGGCCGTCACCTCGAGACGACCCTTCAGGAGCTAACCGGGGGAGCGGACATTGGAAAGGGCCACATCAAGCTCCGATTCACGATCGAACGAATTTCGGGAGACAACGTCGCGGAGACTCGCTTCGCGGGCCACGAGCTCACCTCGGACTATGTGCGACGATTGGCGCGTCGGAAGCGTTCGAAGATCGATACCTCACTGCCCGTTCGCACGAAGGACGGCGTTGAGATCATTTTGAAGGCTGTCGCCGTCGGAGAACAGCGGCTGCAGACACGCTTGCGCGCTGAGCTCCGTCACAAGCTCCGTTCGCTCCTCACCGAAGAGGCCCAACAACGAACGGCCTCCGAGTTCGTGCGGGAGATGATCCAGGGCGATCTCGCGAAGCTCCTAGCGCACGGTCTAAAGACCCTCTACCCGCTCAAGAAGATCGAGATCCGCTGTTCGGAGGTCCTCGGGACCATCGAGGATGCCTCCCTTGCGACCGAGACCACGTCGCCGACTTCGGACGAAGGCCCGGAGCCTACTGAGGAGATGCCGTCGACCGATGCTCCCCTGCCCCCTCCCACGGCCACCGCCGGGTAGACGGCGGAAATCGACCACCGTCATGCTGCACCCGGAAAGTCGGGGTGGCTCAGCCTGGTAGAGCACGGGACTCATAGGGCTGCTCGGTCGGACCGACCGCGGAGCCGGAGAGATCCTGGGGCCGGGGGTTCAAATCCCCCCCCCGACAAGAAATATTCGAAACTCCGGAAGGTTCAAACTCTGCTCCCCCCAACACCTGGATCCTGCTAGAGTGCTCGTCAACACCGCGTCAACCCACGAGCGACCGTCGTACCGGAAGATCCATCACCTATCACACACCGCGACCGACGTCGAAGTCGGGCATCGTCCCGCAGCATCATTGCCTGGTACTCAGGGGGCGCAACCGTGCCGCTACCAGCGCAACCCCCGTGCA
>JBAUTP010000308.1:0-7008 GCA_049582265.1 Thermoplasmata archaeon | reverse complement strand
ACTGGGAGAAGGTCGAAGCGGAGGCGAAGGCATTCCTCTCATCGCTCGAAGCTGCTACCAAAGCCGAGCTGGACTCTCGACGCAAGACGGCCCTCGACCGGAGTGGGCGCCTGCTCACGGCGGGTGCCGAGGTCTCCGAGGACCTTCGAACGCTGATCAAGAACCTTCAGGATCCTCCACCGGAGCGGTCCTGGAATGCTACGGTGGAAGAAGTCGGTCGCTTGGACGCGTCGCTGAAGAAGCTCGAAACCGAGTTTCAGGAGCAGCTCCGTCGCCAGGCTGCGGCACTCGCCGAGTGGGCGAGCGCTACGCCGGAAGTCCGCGAACGCTTCGCCGAGGAGGCCAACGCGATCGTGGAACCGATCGTCTCCGGCGAAGCGGTGGAGGCCGTGGCCGCTCTCAACGCGAGGGCCATCACGTCGCTCCCGGACGCCGTCACCCGGAGGACCGGGGCGCAGGAGACCGTCAAACGCCTCATCGATGCGGCACGATCTCTCGGAGCCCCGGTAGCGACGCTCGAAGCCGCCATCGAAGCGGACCGTTCTGCGCCTGCGTTGAGCTGGCCTGTCACAGCGGGCGCCCTCGAGACCACCGCGACGGATACCACATCCGCGCTCCGGGAGCGCGTCGTTGCGGCCGTCCTCGGGATGCGGACTACCCTCTCGTCCCTGAAGGAACTGGGCGTCGATCCTGCTGAGACCATCGTCCGTGTCGAAGAGCTGCAGGGACGGATCGCCCTGGCCGGTCCCAACGAGCTTCCACGGATCTTCGATGAGGCCCGGACCGCGACCGAACAGCCGATCGTCGGAATTGTCGCGGGTCTTCTCGACGAAGTGCGACCCCGCCTTGTGGAGGCGCGGAGATTGGGACGAGACCCGAGCGACGTCTTTGCAGCCATGAATCGGGCCCGCGAAGCTCTGCGTCTCAAGATTTACAGCGAGGCGCTCGCGGCGGCGCAGGAGTCGCTGGACCGGGTCGCTGCGCTGACAGCCGACCTCGACGCGGCGCGTGACGAGTCGGATTCGCTGAGCCAGTTGCTGGATTCCCTGAGCCGTTCGAAGGTCCCCGTCCAACCGTTCCGGCATGCGCTCGAAATGGCACAGCTCCATCTCCAACAGATGGATGTCGACGCGGCGAGGAATCTCCTGCAGCAGACGATTCGCGAGATCGGGGTCCAGGCCTACGACTTCTTCTCCCAATCGCTCCAGCGCGTGGAAACCCTCGGACGGATGGCCCATGAGGCCGGTTTCTTGTCCGAGCGGGAAGAGAAGTCCCTCGCCGAAGCGCGGCACCTTCTGGAGGAAGGCGCGCTCGTCCAAGTGGGGGAGAAGCTCGCTGAAATCGACGTGATGCTACGAACCAACGCGGCCCCGTACGTCGCTCGGCGCGTGGAGGAGCTCGAGAAGGGCTTTGCCGAGATCCAAAATGATGAGGTGATCGCGCCGGTACGCCGGGCGCTGGCGGACGCCGATGTCAGCCTCCGGGTCAAAGAGGACCTCGCAAGTTCGCTGGATAGTTTGAAGCGCGCGGACCGGGAGTTTGCGACCATCTTCGCCGCACACACCTCTGCCCTCGTGGAAACACTGGAGGACGAGCGCCGGACCTTGGAGACGATGGGGGGCGCCGGAGATGAGATCCAACGGCAGATCGACGAGGTACAGCAGATCTACAACATGGGCGACTTCGTGAAGGCGTCCCGAGCCTCGCAGGAGATCCGCCAGCGAGCGCACGAACAGCAGCTCGTGCGAAGCGAAGAGGCGCTTTCGCACGCCAAGCTTGCGCTGGTCGAACTCGCCAAAATGGGCCTCGACGTGGTCGGGCTGAGGGCCGCACTCGAAACGGCCCAGGACCTCGCCCAGAGCGGACGCTATGCCGACGCCTATCGCGCGGCGTCGGAGAGCGAACGGCAGGCCGTTGACCTGGCGCGTCAAGCGCAGACCGTGGCGGAGGGGCTCGTCCTCGCGACAGACCGATGGCAGAAAATGAGTCGGGACGGGGTCGAGGTGTCGGCGCTCAACGATCGAATCTCCCAGGCGCGCGCCGCCTACCAGGCGATGGATTTCGTCCAGGCCCAACGCGTGCTGGATGAGGTCACTCAACGGTTACGCAACGACGAGGCATTCCGGGAGACCACACGACTCACGCACGATGTGGGGCTCCTCCTCGAAGAGGCGAAGCGCCTCTCGGTCCCCGTTGAGAAGGTCGAAGAGGACCTCACGGGGATCCGTCAGCAGCTCAACACGGACGATCCCCTTCCGACGCTCGAACGGACGCGAATGCTGCACACCGATTTGGTGGCACGACTTCGCCCCATCGTGGAGGAGAATCTCAAAGGACTCGAACAGGACCTCGATATTGCCCGTCAGGTGGCGAGCGATATCGGCTCGGCCGTGGAGCTCGTGTCTGACGCGCGACGTAAGGCCGGACTTCCCGTGCCGGTCGGAGTGGCCGATGCGATCGAGCTGGCCCACGCGCGGCTCACCGAGAGCCGCGGATTTCGGGAGCAGGCCGAGCGTGGGATGCGCCGTGCCCAGGAGGCCCTCAATCAAGCGGAGCTCGTTCACGTCGGGGTCGGGGTTCCGCGGAAGGAGATGGACCGGATCGAGGAGCGATTCGCGGAGCGCGACTACGCCCGCGTCATCGAAAGGTCCGGAACGCTGGAGCGGGAACTGAACCAACTCACCTACCAACACCTATCGAAGACCCTCAACGCCTTCCAGGGCATGCTGACCCGGGCGCGAGATCAGGGTAGCGATACGGCGCTCGCCGAGAACCTCCTACGCCAGTCCCGGACGTCCCTCCAAGAAGGACGCGCGCTCGAATCCCTCCAGCTCGCGACTCGCTCGGAGGTAGAGATCGAGCGGGTCGAGCTCCAGGTGCGACTCGCCCAAGGAGCGCTCGATACGATAGAAACCAAGTACGCCTCGATCCAGGCCGAGGGCTTGCACTCACCGAGCGCTGGCGAAGAGCTCACGAAAGCGCACCTCGCTTTCGAACGAAAGGACTATGTCACGGTCCTCGAGCACGTGTTCAGCGCCGCCGATTCTCTTACCTACAGCCGGGAAAGCTACCGCCGAGCGAGGGACCTGCTGGATTCGGCCGAGGGGCAACTGGCGGAGGCCATGCGGCATGGCGCTGACCTCGACGAGGTAGCCCCGGTCATCGAGTCGGCCCGGCATCACCTGACCCAGGGCGACTACGCCGAAGCGAGCCGCCGAGCGCGCGAGGCGACCGACCTCGGTCGGTGGGCGATCGAACGTCAGAGCACGGCCGTTCTCGAGGAGGTGCGCCGACTGGTCGAGATTGTCCGGCAAGCGGAGGTCACGGAGGGGCTCGAGGACCTTCAGAACCTGCTCCAAACGGCGGAGATCGCGCTCAAGTCCCATGAATGGACGACCTCGTCTCACGCTCTCGAGCAGGCTCGAGCGGCCGCGGGTCACCGGCTCGATGAATTCATCCGCATCCGAAGGACAGAGCTCGAAAAGACCTACGCCCAGCAGGATGCACCCACGCCCGCGGAAAATGAGCTCCGCGTCGAGGTTCTGAAGCGCCTTACCTCGGACGCCGAGCAGCACGAGTATCTCCGTGCGATCCACCTCATCGACGAGGAGGTCCATCGCGTCGAAGACCAACGGCGTACGGCTCTCGGTCAGCTGGTGAGCGGCTTCAAGGACCGCTTGTGGATCGGCGAACGTCTCGGGCTCGACACGACCCCTGTCATGGAGCTGTTTTCCGAGGCCAAGATGGCGCTCGACGCCGGAAAGGTCGGCTCGGTGGCCGAGCTTCTGGCCAACGGGGAAACCGTCCTGGCAACGCTGGTCCGTAGTCGCCTACCGGACAAGGCCCGAGAGGTAGCGACGGAGATGGTCTTCGCCCAGGACGGGCTTCACGTGATCCTGGGGACCGTTCCTGCGAGCCTCAAACGAGCGGACGAACAGCTGGCTGCGGGAGAGGTCGTGCGCGCCGCCCAGACGGTGCTCGAGGCCGAGCAGGAGCTCAACGCCCGAAAGGCGATGCATCGGGAACTTCTCAACATTCACTACCTCGTGGACGCGGCACTCACCCGGGCGTCCGAACGGCACCTTCCTACCGAGGAGGCTCGAAAGCTCCTATCCGAGTCGATCGAACTCAGGAACTCGGACTATTCCGCGGCCCTGGACCGGGCCCGTCAGGCTCTCGCGATCCTGCAAGGCTCGCTACGGACCCCCGCGGAGACCCCAGGGGCAGGGTTCTGGCCGTTCAAGAGGCCCCCCAGCTAGGGAACCGCACGACATCGGGGAGACGCCGAGCCTGGGCGTCCCGACGGTTCGTGGATCGGTCACGCGGTCTAGAACGAAGCGTATCCCGAACTCGATCCGGGGAGGGGCATACCCGGCAGTGCGCGGGGGGGCCCGAGCACGAGGCGGTCGTACTCGACGGTATGTTTGATCCCCCGACGTCTCAGGATCTGGGAGACCTGTTCCGTCACCTGCACGACCTCCTGGCACCGGGCCGGTTTCGCCAGGTAGAACTCGGTGCGCTTCGTGTCGGTGATCGGGAAGATAAGGCGCATCCCGAACGCTTCCTGGCGATTGTAGCCGATGGGCTTACGGTCCGCCCGTAGGTCCCGAAGGTTCTCTTCCAGCAGCACCTCGGGGTGGAGCGGTTCGGTCTCCTTGGTGAAGGGCCGGTTCGCCTCCACGACCTTTCGGTGGATGTCCGGATAAACGCGAGCGAGATCCTTGAAGCTCTTCTTTCCGACCAGAAGGATGTGGCCGCTTCGGGCCTTCACGGGAGGCGTCACTTCGCCGAGCACGGATGGCCGACTAATCCCATTTGCGGTCCGACGTCCCGGGGAAATCGGGCCTCGTTAGCCCAAATGGAAGTAGAGAAGGGCCTCGAAAACGGCCTCCGCGAACACAGCCACCGTAGCGATCAGCAGAAACACCGTGAGCTTTCGCAGGAACTGGGTTTCCACCAGCAACGCATAGAGGACCCCCAAGAGGGCGGGGTCGCGTGTCACGGCGGCCGCATCCTGCGCCCCGTCGGTTCGGGGCCCGGCTTGGCTTCGCGGGATAGCTTCCTGCACCTGGCGAATGAGCTCCTTGGGGTTCGGGGGTGCATTCGGCGTGGCTTTTCCTGCGGACATGGTCTCTCCGCCCCGGTCGAGCCCACGCCTCCTTGAACGTTCCTCTCGACGGGCGGAGCGTCGGGGAGGGTGAGATCAACCTCTCTCTTCCGAAAGCCTCAAAGACCGCTCCCTCTAACCAGAGCCCGGCGCTCCCGTAGTCTAGTGGTCAAGGATAGAGGCCTCTCGAGCCTCTGACGCGGGTTCAAAGCCGGTGGGGGCCCTACCCCCCGGTGGGATTCCCGCCGGGAGCACCACGTCGTACATGGGGGAGCCCCATGCGAGAGAAATTTTCACCTGTCGAGGCTGGCCCGCGGGGGCCTTCCGAGAAGGCACCTTCCGCGGACGATCTCAGACGGGAGGCTGCCCCTCCGTCGAGAAGGCGTACACGTTCCCATCGGTCCCGGAAACATAGATCGAACCGTCCTCGAGGACGGGCGTCGTGGTGAGCGTGGCGGCGGTGGAATAGGTCCAGTCCAGTTGGGAGACCCAGGTTCGCGTCGCGCTGATGCCCCCCTTGGCCGTCTCGATGACGGCAATCCCGTTGGCGGTCGAAACACCCATCACGGGCGACCCCACCTTAACGTTGAGGTCGAGCCGGCCGGTGGCCGCGTTGAGCCCATAGAGATACCCGCCTTCCGACCCGATGAACAGTGCCGTCACCCCTCCCGACCGATTACCGGAGATGCTACCGCTGTCCTCGACCGCTCCACTCGTCGTGAAGGACCAATCCAGTTTTCCGGTGGTCTCACTGAGCGCCGACACTCGGTCGTTACTGGACCCCACGAAGACGCGTCCTGTCGAGACGACCGGCGTAGAGGAGATGGAACCCCCCGTCGCGTACGTCCAAAGGGTCGCTCCGGTCGCGGCGTTGAGCCCGAGCACATCTCCGCCCGCCTCTCCGACAGCGACGAAGTTTCCGGTGAGGTCGACCGCGGCGGCGCCGCCCATAGCGCTCAGCGGGTGAGTCCACGTGACCGCGCCAGTCGACTCCACGATGGCTTCGACGGCTCCCGAGCTCGAAGTGACATAGATCTCTCCGCCACTGAAAGCGGGCGCGCGGACGTTCCCGCCGATCGAATCGGACCACGCGAGGTTACCGGTGGAGACGTGAACGGCGTCCAGTGTCCCGTCACTGGCCCCGAAGAAGACCAAACCCAGCTGGGCGTCCACCGCCGGCGTGCCATCGATGGCGGCGCCGGAAGCGAGCGTGTAGGTCCATATGAGTCCTCCATTGTGAATGTCGAGCGCAAAGAGCTGTCCCAGAGAGTCCCCGACGTAGGCCACCCCGTTGACCACCACGGGGGAGGAGTTGAAGGCTGCCCCGCTCCCCGGCTCGAAGTGCCACGCCAGCTTCTCCCAGTTGTTACCTCCGGGGAAAATGAGGTAGTTATACACCAGGTCGTTCGGCTCGGAGGCGATACGACCCGGCCCATATCCGAGTTGGTCCCAGCTATTGGCGATCGTGATGGCAAAGGTGCTATTCTGCCCCTCCAGATTGGTCGCCACCAGCGTGCTCAAGCCGAACGAGGCGTTCGAGGGAATCGTCACCGTCGTCGGCGGGAGCTGACCGGTCGAGCTGGACGTGATGGTCGTCAGGAGTCGATCATCGAGGGTCACATGGACCGCCACGGACTTTCCGAAGCCACCCCCGTTGAGCGTGAGCGTGCCACCCGGGGCCACATACGTGGCGGAGGCTTCGAAGTGCGGTCCGTTCGTGGCATACGTGACCGCGAAGTTAACCTCGGCTCCCACGAGGTCGCTGGGTCCCAGCGCGGATACCGCATTCGCATAGACCTCGTAACTTCCGCCGGAGCTCGGCACCGGGAAGTCGAACGACCATGGACTCGAGGTCGAACCCGGCATCGATAGCGTGGCGAGGTTGTTGATGGGACCAGGGG
>JBAUTP010000307.1:0-4304 GCA_049582265.1 Thermoplasmata archaeon | reverse complement strand
TGTCGAGGTACCCCCCGAGAGCTGTTCCCAAGAGGCGGGAATGGAACTCCTGGATCGGTCCGAGGGCGGGACCGACCGACCAGACGAGCATCTCCGTGCCGGCCTTGAGCCCTACGAGGGAGTAGGTCCGTACCAGTACGCCCTCCGGCGGATGATCGAGGATGCGGGCGAAATGGTCCTTCCCTTCCTCTCTCGCCTCGGGGGTAAAGCGTCTCCATTCCGGACGGACGTGGAAGAACGTGTACTTGACGAAATCCCGGGGCTCCCCGTCCCCGTTCGTTCCTGGCAACTTCGGCCGGCTCCGCTCTCTTGTCATCCGTCTCCGCGCGACCACCGTGCGACGTCCCGTGCGAAGTACGTGATGATGAGGTCTGCGCCCGCGCGCCGAATGGCTCCCAGGGTCTCTTCCACGGCCGCTCGTTCGTCCACGATTCCACGCCGGGCGGCCTCCTTCATCATCGAGTATTCCCCGCTCACCTGGAAGGCGGCGAGGGGGAGCAGAAAACGCTCGCGGGCTCGTGTCAGTAGGTCGAGACTTGTCAACGCCGGCTTCACCATCAGGATGTCGGCCCCTTCCCGCGCATCGAGCTCCATCTCACGCAGAGCCTCGCGCGCGTTACGGAAGTCCATCTGGTAGCCGCGTCGGTCTCCGAACCCCGGCGTCGAACGCTCGACCTCGCGGAACGGGCCATAGAAGGCGGAAGCGTGCTTCGTGGAGTACGCGAGGATCGCCGTCTCCTCGTGTCCTGCGTTGTCAAGGACGGCCCGTATCCGTCCGACCTGACCATCCATCATCGCGCTGGGGGCCACCACATCAGCGCCGGCCCTCGCGTGGGCCAGGGCCACACGTCCGAGACGTTCGCAAGTGAGATCATTGGCTACGGAACCCTTCCGGACGACCCCGCAGTGGCCGTGGTCCGTGTACGCGCACAAACAGACATCCGTCACTACGACGAGCCCGGGTGCAGCGCGTTTGATGACGCGTGTGGCCTGAGGGACGACCCCGTCGGCCGCCCACGCATCGCTTCCTTCCGCATCCTTGGCCCGCGCCACGCCAAAGAGGAGGACCGAACGGATACCCTCGGCCTCCAGCTGGTGAGCCAGGGGAGCAAGATCGCTCACCGGGTACTGCTCGATGCCCGGCATGGACGGTACCGGCTCGGGGAGACCACGGCCGGGCCGCAGGAAGAGGGGATAGACCAGACGACGTAGGCTGAGGTCGGTTTCGGCCATCCACTCCCTCCGCTGCGGCGTTCTGCGAAGGCGGCGGGGTCGATCGGCAGGAGCCGCCATCCGAGAAGGACGTGGCGCCGTTCGCTTACTCCGAGGCATCGCGCAACTCCTGGAGCAGATGGCGAGTAAATCGTTGTGCTGTCGTCGAAGGCGCGACCGATACGTGCTGAAAGCCGTGACCGTGCGCGGCTCGCTGCGAACGCTCTCCGAGGACGACTACACGCGCGCGCTCCGAAAGACGCGAAAAGGTGGGACTATCGAGCCGGCGCCGCAGCAACGAGAGGGCCGATGGGCTGGAGATGACCAAAAGATCGGCCCGAGCGATCTCCTGCCGCTCCTCCGCGGTAAGGGCCCGAGGAGCCACGAGACGATAGACAATCGCGTCCTGGACGCGGTGTCCATCGGCCCGCAAGCGGTCAGCGAGGCGAGGTCCCGCCGCGCTCGAACGGAAGTACAGGATCCTTCGTCGCTTCGTCTTTCGGAGCGCTTTCGCGATATTCGAGGCGCCGGCCGCTGCGGGTCGGTGGATGCCACGGATACCGGCCGTGCGAAGGGCCAGCGCGGTCCCGGGCCCGACCGCCCAAAACTCGAGACCAGAAGGTGGAACGCGCTCGCTCCGCCATGGGCGAATGCCCATATCCACTCCAGCCCGACTGGTCACGACGACAGTATCCGGAGACGTGACCCGGAGGACACGCGGTAGCCAACGACGTGGATCGACGGGGCGTGGACGTACCGCTTCGAGACGAACCACTCGAACCCCTGCCTTCTGAAGAGGGGCGTCGATCTCCCGCAGGGTTCCCGGTGCCGTGAGGAGGACGATGGTGGGAGCCACACGGCGAGGCATCGAGGCGCTACCTACGCGGCGCACCCAGGAGTTCGAGGGCCCCTTCCTTTAGCATGTCCTTGCCGAGGTTCGACCCGAGGTTCTTCCCTTCCGATGCGGGTCCGACCCTACGCCGGCGAAGGTGTCGTTGCCCGGCGGGGTTCAGGACCTCTCCTACCAACGAGACGGTTCGCATCGAATGCGTCGCCAGTGCCCCGAGAGGGACTCGGCAGTCGCCGCCGAGAGCAGCCGCGAACGAGCGCTCCGCGGAAATGCACTGGAACGTCGCTGGGTGGTTGATTCGCCGAACGGCGGAAACGACCGGCGTATCGTCAGCACGTGCCAGGACAGCCAGAGCTCCCTGCGCAGGAGCTGGGAGAAAGGTCGAGGTCGGTAAGATTCGGGTGATCTCTTTCGCTCGGCGAAGACGGTGGATCCCGGCGACCGCGAGAATGACAGCATCGAGCCCTCTCTCCCCCAGAAGGCCTATGCGGGTGTCGACGTTCCCGCGAATGTCCACTACGTCGAGGTCCGGTCGCCACCGAAGGAGCTGTGCCCGACGGCGCAGACTGCTCGAGCCGACCCGCGCCCCGTGAGGGAGCGGGTACGCGATGGTATCCGGCGCGACGACCAGGCAGTCGCGAGGGTCGGCTCGACGAGGACACGCGACCAGCTCGAACGCTGCGTCCAATTCGGCTGGAAGGTCCTTCGCACTGTGAACGGCAAGGTCGACCTCCCCCTCCCGGAGAGCGTGGTCGATCGCATCCGTGAAATCCGGGGAGTCACCGGGCGAGGTGTCCCGGTCTCCGCTCGTATCGATCGGGACGGGGACGAAGCTCCATGTCGGCTCCGCACGGGTTAGACGGGTCAGGATGAGCTCCGTCTGAACGCGGGCGAGTCGGCTTCGCCGGGTCGCGACCCGGACCCGCTCGGTCACGGGTCGGCCGAGCGCGGGCAGAGAAGGTCGATGGCGATCCGGCGCTGGAGGTCCCCTTCCGGGCCAGGAGGGAGACCCCGGATCCGCTCGGTCGGAGCGAGCAGGAGCCGTGTCACGAGACGTTGGGTGAGCCGCTCGAGGGCCGCCTCCTGAGCAGGACCCAGCTCACCGAGAAATCGTCGGGATCGGGCTACCTCGGATTGCCGCACTTCCTCTGCGGCACGCCGCAACGCAGCGATCCAGGGTTCCAGCAGAAGGGGTTCGATTCGTTCATAGAAGTGGCTCGCAAGTTCCTCGAGCCGCGAATCGGATCCGTCGGCTTCGGGTAGACTCCGTGACCTCGCGTGGAGTTCTTCGAGGTCGATGAGTTTCACGTTCTTCATATCCCGGACCCCGGGGTCAATGTTGCGGGGGACCCCCAGGTCGACCAGGGTGACCGGGTGGTCGGTAGGAACATCCGAACGGCGAAGACTGTGGTCGCCAAGTTTGGCCGCCGTTACGACCGCTTGCGCGGTCGGGAGTTCTGTGACGAGCTCGGCGAACGGCACCGCACGTACACCCGTGGAGAGCAGGAACGCTTCCTCAGGAGGTCTATGGTGAAAAACGAGCGTGACCCGAGCAAACGGTGCGAGGGCTTCCGCGACCTGCCGGCCAACGACGCCGGAGCCAAGCACAAGGATGCGGGGTCGAGGGTGTTCCAATGTATCCAATAAACGCCGTGAGGCGATGGCCGCAATCGAAACCGAAGACGGAACGGCCGGCCGAACTTTCTCGGCCGCCCCGGCCGCGGCCGCCATGAGGTCGCGAAGAACTCGACGGGGGTGTCGCGTAGCGACGAAACTCCCGGCGAGGCGAACCTGCTCGCGCACTTCGGCCTCGCCCACGGCGAGGGATTCTCGGCCGGCGGCTACGCGGAAGAAATGCCGTACGACCGGTTGGCCCTCGCGGAGATTCCACGACTCCGGGTCGCCGGGTAGGACCTCTCGCCACCGGTTGACCTCGCCCGGGGAGCGCACCAGGAGGGCGAGTTCGACCCGGTGACAGGTGGAAAGGAGGGCTACCTCCTCGCTTCCCTGGAAGTCGGAGAACCAGCTCCCGACCTGCGTCCTCGTGACCCGACGAGCGACAGCTTCGAGGGCGTCGAGTGAAGCGGTGTCGAGACTGAACTCGAGCCCATGCAACGAGAGCGGCATCGCGAGCGGTGGAGAGTCCTCCACGGACTCGGGCGGAGGCGAGGTCTCGGGTAGAGGATCGACCTGAGGAAGGGGAATAGCGGGAATTGAACCTCCTCGCACCGGACCTCAAATC
>JBAUTP010000306.1:0-5229 GCA_049582265.1 Thermoplasmata archaeon | reverse complement strand
CTTTCCTTCAAGAAGGCCTGGTATCTCCTTGAACTGACGTCGAACTTCGAACACGATCGACTCTGCTGCCACCCGGACCGCGTTCATCAGGAACGACGTGAAAAAGAACGGGAGGATGGCGCCGATGATGAGTCCGCCCACGACGAGCGGGTTACTAATCGTCAAATGGCTGGTGAACGTGGTGTACGATGCGAACCCCGCCTCACGCGCGACCGCAAACACATAGGCCGCAAACAGCGCGAGGGTCGCCAGCACGGCGGAACCGATGGCGTATCCCTTGGTGATCGCCTTCGTCGTGTTCCCGACAGCGTCCAGGGGGTCTGTTACCGCGCGAGCGGTCTCTGGCAAGTTCGCCATCTCGGCGATGCCACCTGCGTTGTCGGTGATCGGTCCGAACGCATCGATCGAGATGATCATGCCCGTCACCGCGAGCATGCTCGCCGCAGCGAGCCCGATACCGTAGAGCCCCAATTCCGGATTGATCGAGATCTGACCTCCAACGTACCCCCACCCCGCAGCCGCATAGGCGCCTAGGGTTCCCGCCACGATCACAAGCCCCGGGATCCACGCCGACTCGAGACCGACCGAGAGGCCGGCGATGACGACCGGGCCGGCGCCGGCCTGAGTCGACTCCGCGATACGCTGGACCGGCTTGTATTTGGAGGAGGTGTAGTAGTCAGTCGTCATGACGATGAGGATCATGACGATAAGTCCGATCGCCGTGGCCACGAAGACACCCACGTTGCCCCCCATGAGCTCGGCGTCGAGGAAGTAGAGACCCACGATCCCGACGACCGTCGTGGCGGCCAGTCCTTGGTACAAGCCGCCCATGATCGAGCCACCCTTCCGCATCCGGGCCAAGAAGATCCCGACCAACGAGGCCACGATGGCCCAGCCACATACGACGAGCGGATAGATGACCGCATCCGGGAATGTCCTCGTCACGAGCGGGATCAGGTAAGCCAGCAGCATCGCACTCATCGCCGTGACCACGTACGTCTCGAAGAGGTCCGCCGCCATCCCGGCGCAGTCACCGACGTTGTCGCCGACGTTATCGGCAATCACGGCGGGGTTCCGCGGGTCATCCTCAGGGATCCCCGCTTCGACCTTGCCGACCAGGTCGGCCCCCACGTCGGCGCCCTTGGTGTAGATCCCGCCTCCGACCCTCGCAAAGAGGCTCATGAGCGAGGCCCCGAAGAGGAGCCCCACCATGCTCAAGACATTCCCACCCAGGATCGTGTAGAACCCAATGAGCTCGAGAAGGGCCAGGCCGGCCACACACATTCCGGTGACGCTTCCGCCCCGGAAAGCGTAGCGCATCGTGGCGGCCAGGTCACCGTTACGGGCGTGAGCCGCGGTTCGTACGTTGGCGCGGACCGAGACCAACATGCCGAGAGCCCCCGCGAGGGCGCTGCCCGCGGCGCCGAACAGGAAGCCGACGGCCAGCAGGGGACCGTTGTTCGTGATACCGAAGGCGAACGCGATGATGACCGCGAGGACCGCGGCGACGGCGAAGACCGCGATGTACTCCCGGCGCAGGAACGCCACCGCACCCTCGCGGATGGCGCCTGCGATCGTTCGCATGCGTTCATCGCCCTCGTCAGCACGCAGGAGAATGACCGTTTGGACCAAGGAGTAGAGAAGGGCGAGAGCCGAGGCGAGGAAGATCAATTCCTCGAGTTGGGTTATCGAAAGGGTCATGCTTCGTTCATCCGGACAACGATTGGGAGTGGGCGATTCGAACGGGTATTAATCACTTGCGAGCGCCGTGGGGCGGATAACTCGACCGAGAGCACTCCGGCTGGGGTCGGTGCAAACCCGTACGTGAGTTCATTAATGGATACGAGGATTCGTGCTTCGTGTACTCCGAGGGCTCAGAGACGAAACGGCCGGACCGCCGGGCACGCGCGACCTGCCCCAAGTGCGGTGAGCTGTTGGACCTGTCTCGGATCCGTGTCCATCTTCGGGAAGTGCACGAGTCGGCCAGTGCCGAAGTGGAATCGTCCTTCCTGGCGGCTCGCCTGAACGCGAGAAAATCACATCGTTCCGGCCATCGTTAGGGGTCGAAGGATCGGGTCCGGACGTTCTCGGTCAGGTACGCAATGGCCTCCGGCTGACTCATCGCTCGGGTCGTTGGATTTCCCCGAAGCCGGAGGGTCACCCCCTCGGTCTTGAGCTCGGTATCTCCCACGACCATGGTGTAGGGAATTCGGTCGACCTCCGCTGCTCGGATCCGCTTTCCCAGCGTCTCTCCGGCCGAGACGACCTCGGCGCGGAGACTCGCCGTTCGGCAGGTCGCCCGAATCCCGTCCGCATAGGTCTGATGCCGGTCCGAGACGGGCAGGATGCGAACCTGCACCGGAGCCATCCAGGGCGGTAGTTTTCCCGAACAGTGCTCCAGAAGCACCCCCATGAATCGCTCCCAGGAGCCCAGGATGGTCCGATGGATCACGACGGGTCGGTGGAGCTCTCCGTCGGCTCCCTGGTACTCCAATTGGAAGCGCTCAGGCGTCTGGTAATCCAACTGGATCGTGCCGGTCTGCCACGGTCGTCCGAGGCTGTCGCGCACATGGATGTCGATCTTGGGTCCGTAGAAGGCGCCCTCCCCCGGGGACGTGCGGTAGGGGATGCCCGAGTCCTTGAGGATGCGTTGCAGCGTCGCCTCCGCACGATCCCAGAGCGCTCGGTCCCCCATGGCCGCTTCCGGCCGGGTCGACACTTCATACGACCACTTCAGGCGGAAGATGTCGAACGCCTCCTTCACCCATGCCACGAGCTCGCGAAGCTCCCCCTCGACTTGCTCTTCGGTGCAGAAGATGTGGGCATCGTCCTGCACCAGTTCACGGACCCGAGTTAGTCCGTGCAGGGTTCCGCTCGCTTCCAATCGATGTAAGGGCGCGAACTCTGCCAACCGAAGGGGCAGTTCTCGATAGCTGCGAGGTCGGCTCCGAAAGATCAGCATGGACCCGGGACAATTCATCGGCTTCCAGCCGTAGGTCCGATCTTCGATCTGGGTGAGGAACATGTTCTCTCGGTAGTGGTCCCAGTGCCCGCTTGTCTCGTAGACCGACTGGGGGAAGAGGAGCGGAGTCCGGACCTCCTCGTACCCTGAACGGTCGAGATGCTCGCGAACGAAGCGCTCCAGCGCATGGATCACGACCATCCCCCGCGGCAGCCAGAAGGGGAAGCCCGGAAGTTCCTCGGTGAACAGGAAGAGCTCCTGCCGTTGACCGTAGACCCGGTGGTCGCGTCCCTCGGCCTCCTTTCGTCGGGCAAGGTACTCCTTGAGCTCCGCAGCAGTAGGGAAGGCGACACCACGGACACGTTGGAGGCCCGAGCCCAGGGTGGCAGAAGGCGTGATGGCAGAGAACCCGAGGATGTGTATGCCCTCTAGCCAACCGGTGTGGGGTACATGGGGGCCACGGCATAGGTCGACGAACGAACCGGTACGATAGACGGAGACCGGTTCACCCTCGGGGACTTTCTCGAGGTATCCGAGTTTGTGTGGGTTCGAACGGAGGAGCTCCCGGGCCGCCTCCTGGCTGAGCTCCTCGCGTACAAACGGTAGCTTTTCGGAGACGCCGGCACGCATGCGGCGCTCGACCTCGCCGATGTCCTCGGGAGTAAGAGGCCGAACCTCGAAGTCGTAGTAGAACCCCTCATCGGTCGGCGGCCCGTCCGTGGGCTTCGCCTCGGGTAACACCTCGGTGAGTGCCTTCGCGAGTAGGTGCGCAGCCGAATGCTGGAGGATGTCACGACCGGCACGGTCCTCAAAGGTGAGCGGGGCCAACCGCCCGGAGGTCGGGATACGGAAATCCAGATCGACCGGTCGCCCTTCCCACAGAGCAGCGAGCACACTCGTCAGCTCGACGTTCCACTCCTTGAGCGCTTCAATCGCTCTCGCGCCCTTAGGTACAGCACGTATCGTCTGGTCCGGGAGGGTGACGTCTACACGCGGGACATCCAGGTCGGCCATCGGGCGATGCGCTGGACCGCGACCGCGGAAAAAAGGCTTCGCCTGCCGAGTGCGGGACGGAACCTGCCCTTCGAACGGCCCGGGGGAACCACCTGGCTTTCTCCTGGCTCTCCATCCATGTAAGGAGCTCAAGCCCCGTTGACACCTAGGTACCGAACGAATTGGGCAATCGGCCTCTAAGCGTCCATGCTGACGACCCCAGAGCTGGGGCGTCGGTTCGACTCGTCCGTCGCGGCCAACCGTGTCCCTCTTTCAGAGCGCAGCTCTCCGGCCCCTCTTTCCTGGTGACCACGCCGTGCGGTCAGCTCGCCCATCATTCATCACGGGTCAGCCGGTTCTAGGTTTCATCATCCCGCTGCGAGGTCGTTCAGGAAAGAGGGGGTTCGGGAGTACTGGAAGGTAAGGGCCAGGCGGCGAGCTCGCGAGCGATGTGAAAGATTCCTCCGGCGGCTCCGTTTTCGGCAATTCGACTCACCTCGGTTCGTTCAAACGAGCCGTCCACCCACACCGGGGAGACTACACTCAGGGCTCGCACCTGCGCCCAATCCACGTCCTCGCCACGCGGGCTTACAATGAGCTCCGCGATTCCGATCGCGCGGACCTCCTCAGCGATCGTTCCCGGGGGGAGGGATGCGAAGTCCGGAGGTCGACCGTCAGTGGCACCGTGGTTGACTTCGATTTCAAACACGAGGTCCTGAGAAAGCCGCCAGGCCCGACGAAGTTCCTTGAGAGATTGAAGCCGACCGCTCGAGAGAACGGCACGCTGGGCTCCTGTCACCAGTATGTCGATGGCCTGGTCGCCCGTCCGAACGCCGGCGTCCACCCACGTGTCACCGGACTTCGCAATCTCCTGAAGGTAGTCCAGCTGCGGACGGTCATGCTCGATGCCGTCGAGGTCGACCACGTACACTCGCTTGTAGACGGAGGCCAGGTGATCGGCGAGGTCGAGAATGTCGGGTGATTGTCCACTCGAATCGAGAGCCGGCTGGGGGCCTTCTTCCGCGGGGAGGCAGACCCGGCCTCCTCGGATCATGAGGCAGGGTACGAGGCGTGCCGTGCTCGTCGGTGTCGAGGAGCCAGAGTCGCGGTTCGGCATCAGTGGGAACGGACCCCCATCGACCTATTCGCGCTTTGCCTCGACTTCGTTGGGGCTGGTCGACACCCCATCGTCAGGATTTCCCGTGGGAATGGAGGCGATTCCGTAGATGCTCGCCAGAACGAGCGCAACGCCTACCAACTGCACTAGGTTCAGC
>JBAUTP010000305.1:0-6301 GCA_049582265.1 Thermoplasmata archaeon | reverse complement strand
CCGCTCGAGCCGCGAGGCTCGAGCCGATCCTGGCCTGGAGTCCAGTGGTTCCATTCGCCGATGACCGACATGGCCTGCGCGTTCGGAGCCCAAACGGCGAAGAAGGTTCCAGCCTCGCCGCCACGATGGGAGGGATGGGCCCCCAGCGCGTTGTAGGCCCGAGTGGACGTGCCCTCGTTGAACAGGTAGACTTCGTAGTCCGACAGGGGACGGCCCGGGCCGCCGGGTCGAGAGCCCGCGTTCTTCCTTGCGGATGCGAGAGTCCGATCCGTTTCGCTCATCTTCGATGGCCGTCGCCGCGACGCCTTCCGCGCGAGAACGGAACCGACGGACCAATGTTCCGACCGAACGGAAAGACGCGACTCCCAGACCAATCGGGCGTCCCAATAGCTTCTACGGTCAAAGCCCAGAGAGTGCCGTCTGCGGAGGCGCAGCCGTGGGGACGTTGCAAGTCGTCGTCTACCGTTAAGTAGCCTCGGGCCGGTGAGCCCACCTGGAACCCCGCTGACGCTCTGCGAACTCGTTGACCGAGCCGGGTCAAGGTTCCGGGGCCGCCGCGGGTTGGCGGAAAATCATGGCTCAACCCCCCCGCGAAATCGTCATCGAGGGTCTTCGACCCACCGTCGACGAGGGGCAGTGGGACGTCCGACGCGTGGTCGGAGACGTCGTTCGGGTTCGGGCCGATGTGTTCGGTCCCGCGAACGTTCGTGTGGACGTCGTACTTCTCGTTCGGACACCCGGCAGCCGTCGGAGTCAGGAGACCTTGATGACGCCGCTCGGCGAGGACCGATGGACGGCTGACTTTTCTGTCCCGGAGGTTGGCGTCTACGAGTTTACCGTCGCCGGATGGACGGACCATTTCGGGAGCTGGATCGACCGTGCCCACGCGTGGTGGGTGGCGGGCGAGGATGTGGAACCAGACGCGCCCCAGGTGCGTCAGCTCCTGACGCGGATCGCCCGTCGCGCGTCGTCCGTCGCTCGCCCGCTTCTTGACGAGTTGCGGGTCGAAGGCGAGGCGAGCGCGTGGGAAAAGTTCTTCAAGTTAACGAAGAATCCCATCCTTCGCACCGAGATCCGTCGGCTCCAGCCCCGCTCCGATCGGGTCGTGCACGCTCCCCGGACCTCCGTGAATGTCGAGCGGCGCCGCGCGGCGTTCGCGAGCTGGTACGAGATGTTTCCCCGCTCGGGGAGTCCCGATCCCGGCCGGAGCGCCACCTTCCTCGAATCCCGGGAGCGACTGCCCAGGATCCGGGACCTCGGGTTCGACGTGGTCTACCTCCCCCCCATCCATCCGATCGGGCGGACGCACCGACGTGGCCGGGACAACTCCGCCGACGTCGCCTCGGGAGACCCGGGAAGTCCCTGGGCCATTGGGAGCCCCGAAGGAGGGCACTTCGCGATCCATCCCGACCTCGGTTCGGAGAAAGATTTTCAGGAATTCCTTCGACGGGCGAACGAGCTGGGGCTCGAAGTAGCCCTTGACATTGCGTTCCAATGTTCTCCTGACCACCCTTGGGTGCACGAACACCCCGAGTGGTTCGCGCACCGACCGGATGGCTCGATCCGGTACGCGGAGAACCCCCCCAAGCGGTATCTTGACATCGTTCCGTTCGATTTCGGGACCCGTGCGTGGCGAGCGCTGTGGGAGGCGCTTCGGGACGTCGTTCTCTACTGGGCGGAGCGAGGCGTTCGGATCTTCCGGGTGGACAATCCCCACACCAAGCCGTTCCGGTTCTGGAAGTGGCTCATCGCAGAGGCCCACCAACGGCATCCGGATCTCATTTTCCTCGCCGAGGCCTTCACGCGTCGGGACATCATGTACTACTTGGGCAAAATTGGCTTTAGTGAGTCCTACACCTACTTCACGTGGCGAAACGAGAAGTGGGAGCTCCAGGAGTACTTCACCGAATTGAGTCGGCCTCCGGTGAGCGAGTTCTTCCGCCCGATGCTTTTTACGAACACTCCCGACATCCTGACCCCCTTCCTGCAGTTTGGGGGACGCCCCGCGTTCGAATGTCGGGCCGTCCTGGCCGCGACGCTCTCCCCGCTGTGGGGGATCTACAGCGGTTTCGAGAACTGCGAACGGGTCGCGGTGCCGGGAACCGAGGAGTATGCCCGCTCCGAGAAGTACGAGTATGTCAGCCGACCGGTAGCTCCTCCGGGGAATATCGAGAGCGTCATACGTCTGCTCAATGGAGTACGCCGCGAACATGCCGCCCTCCAGGGTCTGCGAGAGCGACGGTTCCTCCCGGTTGACAATGCCGGCATCGTCGCGTACCTGCGTTGGTCGGACCGACCACCGGAGGTGGTGCTGGTGGTGGTGAACGTTCAGCCGAGCGGATCCCGCGAAGGTCTTGTCGAACTTCCCCTCGAGGCGCTCGGACTTCCCATCGACCAACCGTTCGTCGTGGAGGACCTCCTGACCTCGGAGCGATGGACGTGGCGTGGGCCACGCAACTTCGTCCGCCTCGACCCTCACGAGCGGGTGGCTCACGTGTTCGCCCTCCCCGGAGCCATGCCCCCGGGGGGTGAATGACCGAGCGACTTCCCGCGCCGGTCTCCGCCGCACCGGAGAACGGATTGTGGTACAAGGACGCCGTGATGTACGAGATGTCGGTAAAGTCGTTCTATGATTCCACCGGTGACGGGACGGGGGACTTCGGCGGTCTACGTCAGAAGCTCGGATACCTCCAGGACCTGGGCGTGGATTGCATCTGGCTTCTTCCGTTCCTCGTCTCGCCGCTCCGCGACGACGGCTATGATATCGCCGATTACTACACGGTGCATCCGGACTACGGGACGCTCGACGATTTCGACGCGATGATCCAGGAAGCGCACTCGCGAGGGATCCGGGTCATCTCCGACCTGGTCGTGAGCCACGTTTCCGACCAGCACCCGTGGTTCCAAGAAGCCCGTAGGGACCCCGCCTCTCCCCGCCGGAACTGGTTCGTTTGGGCCGACAATGACCAAAAGTACAAGGGTGTTCGGATCATTTTTGTCGATAGCGAAAAGTCGAA
The DNA here is from genome assembly GCA_049582265.1 of Thermoplasmata archaeon. GTDB lineage: Archaea > Thermoplasmatota > Thermoplasmata > Lutacidiplasmatales > UBA184 > Lutacidiplasma. Next base: position 3,284 of record JBAUTP010000305.1, on the reverse strand, counting down.
CTGGACCTGGGACCCGGTGGCGAACCAGTACTACTGGCATCGCTTCTTCAGCCATCAACCGGACTTGAACTACGATGAGCCCGCGGTGCGCGAGGAGGTACGCAACATCGTTCGCTTCTGGCTGAAACGCGGGCTGGATGGGTTCCGCGTCGATGCGGTGCCGTACCTCTACGAGCGCGAAGGAACGACCTGCGAGAACCTTCCCGAGACGCACGCGTTCTTCCGGGATCTTCGGACCATGATCGATGAGGAGTTTCCCGGTCGCATCCTCCTCGCCGAGGCGAATCAATGGCCCGCGGACGTCCGGAAGTACTTCGGGAACGAGGACGAATTCCACATGGCGTTCAACTTTCCGTTGATGCCGCGTATCTTCATCGCACTGGCGCGCGAAGCACGCCTTCCGATCGTCGACATCATCAATCAGACCTTGCCGATCCCTGAGACATGTGCCTGGGGCATCTTCCTCCGGAACCACGACGAGCTCACGCTCGAGATGGTGACGGACGAGGAACGGGACTTCATGTACCATGAATACGCGAAGCATCCGAAGATGCGCCTCAACCTCGGGATTCGCCGGCGACTTTCGCCTCTGGTGGATGATGACCGGCGAGTGATCGAGCTCCTGCATGGGCTCCTCTTCTCACTTCCCGGCGTTCCGATCCTCTACTATGGTGACGAGCTCGGCATGGGTGACAACATCTACCTGGGCGACCGCAACGGCGTTCGGACGCCGATGCAATGGTCCCCCGACCGCAATGCCGGGTTCAGTCGGGCGGACACCGAGCTCCTCTATGCACCGGTCGTTGTCAATCCGAACTACCACTTCGAGAGCCGCAATGTCGAGGCCGAACGGCGCCTTCCGACGTCGCTCCTCAACTGGGTGATCCGAACGATCAAGATCCGTCACCAGTACCGGCACACCTTCGGCCGAGGGTCGATCCGCTTCATCAATCACCCCAATCACAAGGCGCTCGTGTACCTCCGGACCTACGAGGACCAGACGATCCTTTGTGCGTTCAATCTCTCGCGCCGACCTACCGCTCTCGAGATCGACCTTTCCGAGTTCCAGGGACACACTCCGATCGAGGTTCAGAGCGACACCCCGTTCCCGCCGATCGGAGAACTACCGTACTTCCTCACGCTCGGCGAGCATGCGTTCTTCTGGTTCCGTCTCGAACCTCCGAGCCCGGGAGCCAGCCGTGGCTCCTCCTAGAGCGCGACCTCGTCCTACGTCGAGCTCGACCGTCTGGCCCGTGGGGGCACGCATCCATCCTCGATCGATCGAGGAAATCTCCCGCCAACGCTGGTTCGCTGGGAAGGCGAGAACCGTCCTTCGCGTCGAGGTCAAGGACCGACTTCCCATGCCTGGGAGGAACGGCCCGTGGTTCGATCTCCTGCTGGAAGTGACGATCGAGGGAGGGCGCCCCTCGTGGTACTCCGTCCCGGTCATACGGTCGTCGGGAAATGCAGCGATCGAGGGCTCGTCCGGTCTTCACATCGCTTCGGAGTCGCCGCCCGACGAGGGCATTGAGGTCGCCACCGTACCCGGCTTTGCTTCGGTGGTGGTCGACGGCATCCTTCACGAGAGAACCTACCGCGGCCTTGGCGGGAAATTGGAAGGCCAGCGATTCGCCGCTCGACCCGATGCCGTAGCGGGGACTCCCTCCGAGACGATCCGCCCGCTCGGTGTCGAGCAAAGCCACACCTCCCTACGTATCGGCGAGCGTTGGGTGCTTAAGCTGTTCCGAGAACTCACTCTCGGAACGAATCCGGACGTGGAGGTGCCTCTGCATCTCGCGCGACATACGAAATTCCGTGCATTTCCCCAACCGGTCGGATGTCTGACCTACCGTCCGTCCCTCGGGGCGGAGACAACGGTCGCTTCGCTCATGGAGTTCGAACCCAATCGTGGCGATGCGTGGACGTACTTCACCTCCCACCTGGGCACGCTGGGGAACGGCCACTCCCCCGCCGCGCAGGCTCGCCTGACGCGAGCCATCCACGCCATCGGCTGCGTGACGGCGGACCTGCATGTGGCACTCGCGGACCCTGCCCCCGGCTCGCGCGCATTTCAACCCCGTACCGTGAGCCGCGCCGACACGCAGGGATGGGAACGGGACTGGCGTTCGGAGGCCCGGCTCACGCTGGCGGAGCTCGATGCGCGGTCCCAGGGCTTGGAAGACCCCCTCCGTGCGTGGGCGCTTAGGGTCCTAAGGGGCCGAACGACTCTCCTCTCTTTCGCTTCCATCGTTCGTACGGCCGCTACCGAGCCTCTCTACCAAACTCGGATCCATGGGGATCTCCACCTCGGCCAGATCCTCGTCGGGCGGCGGGGATTCCTGATCCTCGATTTCGAAGGTGAACCCGACCGCCCCGCCGACGAACGTCGAGCGCGACAGCTTCCGCTGATCGACCTGGGTGGAATCCTTCGCTCCCTTGATTATGTCGCCCACGCCCCGCGTATCACCGACAGCACCCTCCCCTCCGACCAACGCCGTTCGGCGGCGGACGCATGGTCCGAGGCAGCGGGCCAGGCTTTCCTTCGGGCCTACCTCGCTCGTGTCAGGGCCACTCGACTTCCGATCTCGTGGATACCCCGAGATCCGGGAAGTTGGCGCTCTCTCCTCGATTTCTTCGTGGTCAAAAAGCTCCTGTACGAACTTCGATATGAGTTGGGGCACCGACCCGACTGGCTTTCGGTCCCCCTTCGTGCGCTGGCCCAATGGGTCGACTCTCGAGCGGCTGCGAACGCAGGCGAGTAAGGCAAGGGGCGCGCTCGACGGCTGTTCCGGAACCCGGGCCGCATGATCCTACGAGAACAGAACACGCAACGGTAGATCGGAGGGATCACTTCGATCCGCTCATGATCGGCCCTGCGCCACGCGTGGGGACTCAGGGAACGACCCGCACGAGACGTAAGTCGCCCCCTGGCCAGGGGGCGGATGGATGGAGTTGTCGATGGAGTGCGATTTAGGACCGCCGAGAAAGCCGTCGCTTCAGCCGGGAGCCGGCGGCTCGAGCTTTACGCATCGGCGGTTTGGCGGCTTGAACGACCTTACGACCTCCCGCCTTGGCTTTGCGTCCCGCCACTCGAGCGTCCCGCACCGCATCCCTCGCGGCCATTTTCGTGGCACGGGACACCTTGCGGACGGCGGGTTTGACCCCTCGGGTCGCCCTCCCGATGGCTGGACGCGCTCGTGCGCCGGCGCGCGCCATTCGACTTTTCGTCCTGCGAAGACCGGCTTTGGTCCTCGTCGCTGCACGTTCGATGGGAGGTACGACGG